>NZ_JBFUIU010000440.1:0-7573 GCF_056401695.1 Variovorax sp. P4_D9 | reverse complement strand
AGCGCACGCAGCTTGCCCGCCTTGATCATGGGCAGCGACGTGCCCATGCCGTCGAACATGAACTGCACCTGGCCACCCATCAGATCCTGCAGGGCCGGCGGCGATCCCTTGTAGCCCGCATGCTCCATGTCCACGCCCGCCGCCTTGTTGAACTGCATGCCCTTGATATGCGACAGGGTGCCGGGGCTGTACGACGCGTAGGTGATCTTGCCCGGGTTGGCCTTCACGTAGGCCACCATCTCGCCGACGTTGCGCACGGGCAGCTGCGGGTTCGTAACCAGCACCAGCGCCACGCTCGCCACCTCGGCCAGGGGTGCCAGGTCCTTGAAGAGGTCGACCCGGTACTTGTAGCTGTACGGGTTCTCGGTCACCAGCGAGTTGGGCGACAGCACGAAGGTGTAGCCATCGCGCGGCGCGGACAGCAGGGCATCGACTGCGAGGATGCCGCCCGCACCCGGCTTGTTGTCGACCACGACCGTCTGGCCTGTGCTCTTGCGGATGCTTTCTCCGAGGGTGCGCGCGATCATGTCGGAGGCGCCGCCGGCGGGCGCGGGGACGAGCAGCCGGATTGGGTGGCTGGGCCAGTCGTTCTGGGCCTGCGCGCCTGCGCAGGCCAGGCATGCGCCCAGCGTGAACAGGCAGGCGCGGCGCGACAGGTGCTTGGAGAGGGAGTTCATAGCGATGCGCTCTGTATCTGGTTGTGGTGGGGGCAAGGCGATCAGCCCTCGCTGACGTCTTTGAACGCGCCGCGCCGGTAGTTCTCCATTTCCTCGAACAGGATCGGCGCGCCCAGGCTCATGGTGTGCAAGCCCAGCGTGCTGGTCAGTTGCAGCACGGCCGTGATCTCTTCTGGCGTGACGCCCAGCGCAAGGGCGCGGCGGATGTGGCGCCGCACACCGGGGCCGAACATGTGGGTCACCGAGGCGTCGACGGCAATGGCCACCAGTTCAAAGGTCTTGGGATCGATCACCCCCGAGTTCAGGGGCGCGCTCACCATGGCCATGAACTTTTCCGTCCAATCGGCGTCGAGCTGCGCCATCGGCTCCCAGTTCTTGTTCCATTGGCCGCCCGCGCGCATGGCGTCGCAGACGGGGGTGGGGGAAGGGTCGTGTTGCATGGTGTCTCCAGGAGGCGAACGAGGGCGTGCGCCATGGCGTGAACTCTAGGATCGGACGCGCGCCAGTGATTGACAACTTKGGACATGGCATTGACAATTTGAGACACGGAGGGAAAACCCTATGACGTCCTATCTGCGCAGCGCCAGCCTTTCCAACTACGGCGAACTGGCGCGCAGCCTGGGCCTGGATCCGGTCCGTATGCTGGCGCGCGTGGGCCTGCCGCCCGGCTGCCTCGACAGCGCGGATCTGCGCGTGTCCGCCGACGCGGTGATGGCGTTGCTGGAGCTGTCGGCGCAGACATCGGGCGAACAGGCATTCGGGCTGCGGTTGGCACAGACGCGGCGCCTGTCCACCTTGGGGCTGGTGGGCATGCTGGCGCGTGACGAACCCACGCTGCGCGAGGCCATCGCCACCCTGGTGCGCTATGGCCGGCAGCACAACGAAAGCCTCGCGGCCCGGCTGGAGGAGTCGAACGGCATCGCCGTGCTGACACAGGAACTGCTGTCGGCGCCCAACGCGGGCCGCCAGTCGATCGAATTGGCCGTTGGCGCCATCCACCGCATCCTGCGCCTCCTTCTGGGACCGGAGTGGTCGGCCCGCTCCGTGTGCTTCACGCATCCGGCGCCCGCCGTCCTCGACATCCACCGCCGAGTGTTCGGGCGCAGCGTGCGTTTTTCGCAGGAATTCAACGGCATCGTGCTGCGCAGCACCGACCTGGACACGCCAATGGCCATGGCGGACCCCGTGATGCGCGGCTATGCCCACCAGATGCTGGCGGAGGCGACGCCGACGGAGCGCGCGCAAACGCGCCACGAGGTTCAGCACATGATCCTGGCTTTGCTGCCGACCGGGCGCTGCAATGCCGACCAGGTGGCGAGGCACATGGGCATTGATCGGCGCACGGTACATCGCCGGCTGGCCCGGGAAGGCTGCAGCTTCTTGGCCCTGCTGCAGCAGACCAGGCAGGAACTGATGGCGCGCCACCTCAGCGGAGGTCGCCGTCTATCGGAAATCGCCCCCCTGCTCGGGTTCGGCAGCCTCAGCGCCTTTTCAAGATGGCGCAGAAGCCACTGACGCCGAAGCCGACTGCTGGCACGTCGCGCGTAGAACCAGCATCAGGCGGCGCGCGCGCATTGCCGCTCCTTTCGCGATCAACTCCCCCAAGCGGTCGCCGAGAGGACTGGAGTGTGCTGGTCGCCGAGGAGCCGCCGGGGGCTGTGCTTCCTTCAGGCTGGGATAAAGCGGCCCGTTGGCAAGAGGGTTCGCGCCGGCCAAAATACCGTCTGGACTGGCTCCGAGGCCTCCCGGGTGATCTCGGCCTCCACGCTGGCGATCGATTTGATCATCAACACCTTGTTGGCGCGGTGATAGGTGCTGCTCGTTGCCTTGCGGTAAAGGTTACGGTCGTGACAGAGGCCTCCGACGCGCGGATTGAATGTGAACAGATCGCCGGGTTTCAGGTCGCTGAACTTCATGGGTGTCGATCAAGGTTGCTGTGGATCGGAGGGCCTGGATGCCAAACGGCGATTGGGCTACGGATGTCGCGGCCCAGTGCCGGAAAGCTCCTTAGCCTGTGAGTCTAGGGACGCATACCCGGTGGGGCTTTGCTTTTGGTGCCACCTGCTTAGCATTTCACGCCCAGCGAAATCGCTTGTGGACGAGGTGCAGGCGACGCGAGAAATCAACAAACTTACGCGCGCAACTCTCGAACTCGGGCGGCCAACGCACACATGAAGCGCGCAACACCCAATTCATTCGTATGGTGGTGCGCTCAGAGGTGTCTTACGAGCGGCAGGACAACAGCGGGCGGCGCGCCGCCGTCAACAGCGATCCAGGCCACCACGTTGCAGGGTCCGAACAGAACCCACACTAGGCCGTCGCGTCCGGGCGTCGCCGCGGCAATCGCCGGGTTTGCCGTCCAACCTGCGGCAGCTCCGGGGAGCAACGCGGCACCGCGGACTTCTATCCGCTCGGCGCCGGCGGCGCGCAATCTTCGGGCCTCGACCTGGCAAGCCGGGTAAGTGCTCTCGTCGCCGAAGAGTGTGGTTTCGGGTAGCGCCGGAGCGGCATAGTCCGTGGCTGGAAGCTCCGCGGTCCACAATGAGYGTTTGACCCCCGCCAGATCGGCCGGTTCGGTGATGCCCTCGTGCCGAAGGAACTCTGCCCAAGCACCGACCGGCGTGTCGGCAAAGTAGTTGGCAGGCCCCTCGCCGTCTCGGTGCCAACGCGAGGCCGGTTGCGCAGCGACCTGCCAGAGGAAGGGAAACCGGGGGTCGCAGTGTCGAAAGCCGAGTCGCATGACCCATTCAGGCGGCCAGCGGCTGCGCACCGCTCAAAACGGCAGCCAGCGCGCGCACCCGCTCTGAGGCTGGATCATCCACTCCCCATTTCTCACCAAGCGCCTCTCGAGGGCTCAAGCCGTCGAGTTGGGACCGTGGCCGCTCGAACCATCGCCGGATGCCGAAGTTGTTGTAGGCCCCGCTGAGATCGGCCACCACCATGGCCAGCCAGTGCAGGCGCTCGGCAACAGCTTGCGGTGTGGAACGTCCATTGGATGCATACCGGCGTAACGACGTGTCGGAAACGCCAACCAGGCGGCAAAGCGATTCGTCGCCCAAAACCTCTCGCATGGTTGCCCACTCCGAGGATGGCGCCGGCGATTGCCCGAGCACATTGACGAGTTGTCCGACCGCCGCCTCCATCCGCTTCGCCGTCGCAGGATCGAGATCGGCCGCGTCGATTTTCATCAGCGGTGCCATGTCGAGCGGTGTTCTGGAGGCAAGCTTCTGGTCCTGCAGCGCGCTAACCACTCGTGCGATCGTTTTTGCATCCAGGCTGGTGATGCGCTCGGAGGCCATGAAACCCATGGCAGCCGTGCGTGCGACAAGCGCCATCAGTCCCTGCAGCAGGGGAACGTTAGCGGTCGGTGCGCTATCGGGTGAAAGTTGGATCTCCAGCATGATCCAATAGTAGGCCGATTGGGGCCCAACTGCAACCCGAACGCCGGGCGAGGAGCAGATGCGATGCTGCCATCGGCGCGAGTCCGGCGCGGTTGACAAAGTTGTGTTCGAGCCCCCATGTAGCCCCACCTGGTCGAGCATCCGGCTGACCTTGCTGCCCAGCGCGCTCTCTGCGCGGAAATACCCCACGACGGTCGCGACGCTCTGATGCCCCGTCATCGCCATCGTCTCCGGTGTAGGAAGGCAGCGAACATTTCAGCGGCTACTGGCATGTCTCTTAGCTCACGGAAAACATTTTTGAGTGGCTCCTGAAGCCCAACATTTCAGTTTCCTAGTCGCGCTCCGATGAGTGCCCGGCAATTTCGCCGGTTGCGACCAGCGCCGCAATGCCCAGCTATGCGAATGGGTGTCCGGCTAGAGGCATGACTGCACCTCAACGGTCATCGGGTACCGGTTATGGGTCAACCGTCGCCGATCGCCTGCGCAGCCCACAGCCAATGCGACGCCTCGGCCCTGTCCGCAATGGAGAATCGCCCCATCGCCATGGAGTGGGCAAGTGTTGGCCAGTGGGCGACTGTCGTTCAATTGCCAAGCCAACGACTTTCCGGCCACTCGCCCGCATTGATCGCGCGTTGGACCTGCCCGACGAGCAGATCGACCGCGCATGTCACATGGCGGCCGGTCGGTCTGTTTGTCGGCAATCCGAGAACGATCGTGCGCGTGATTCCTGGTTCAGCAAGCGGGGCGCCCGTGAGCCGATCTTTTCGGAGATCTTCCGCGACAGCGATGGGGGGTAGTATGGTCAGGCCGTGTCCACCCAAAACTAGGCTGCGCTGAACGCTCAACGCGTTGGTTTCCGCAGCAAGACTCAAGGTTACGTGCGCCACCGCGCAGGCGTGCTCGACCAGCGTTCGAATGCCGTGAGGCGCGCTAGGCAGCACCAGCTTGTGCTTTGCCAGTTCGGCGAGGGCAACTGGCCTGTCTGGCCGCAGCTTTGCGTCCTTCGGTCCGATGACCCAAAGCGCCTCTTCGACAAGCGGTCGGACCTGAACATCCAATGAGCGCTCAACGCCGTAGAGCAAAGCGGCATCCACCTCACCTGTTTCGAGCCACCGCAGCAGTGTGCCCGCGTAGCCCATCGCAATGCGAACGCGAATGCCTGGGTATTCGCGCGTGATGGCTGTCAGGAGCCTGCTCGATAGCATATCAATCGTGCTTGGAAGGAGCCCAAGCGTAACCAACCCGCCCACGCTGTTGCCAGTGGATCCGATCTCCGCGCGCGCTCGATCCAGTTCGAGCATGGCTCTGCGGGCGTACCCCACCAAGGTCTGCCCGGCTTCGGTCAACGCCATTCCATGCCGCTCGCGATCGAAAAGGGGCGCTCCGATGTCATCTTCCAGCAGCCGGATCTGGCGGGACACGGCCGGTTGGACGAGGTGAAGAACATCAGCCGCACGGGTCACGTTGCCTGTCTCAGCGACTGTCAGGAATGCGCGCAACTGCTTGAAGTCCATTTTTTGATGTCTCGATCAGGAGATTTGATAGAGGAATGCCGAAATTCTATTTCATAGTAGCTGGAATCACATTCTATGATTTCACCATATTCAACTCACTCAACCGAGTCTTATGAGCAACCTCAATCCCGTGGCGCCTGCCTGGCAGGAAGCCATCTTCAAGGTGCTGAAGGAAGGGGGCGTCAATCAGATCGCCTACGTTCCCGATGCTGGTCACTCGCACGTCATTCGCAGTGCCATCGCCGACCCCGACATCAAGGATGTCGTCCTGACGACAGAAGAGGAAGGCGTGGCCGTTTGCAGCGGCGCATGGCTTGGCGGTGATCGCGCAGTTCTTCTGATGCAGAGCAGCGGCGTTGGCAACTGCGTGAACATGTTTTCGCTGCTGCAGGCAGCCGATTTCCCGTTCTTCACGCTGGTGACCATGCGCGGCGAGTACGCCGAGTTCAATCCGTGGCAGGGGCCAATGGGCAGGGCGACACAGGCTGCACTGGAGCTGATGGGCATCCACGTGCATCGTGCTTCAAAACCCGAGGAAGTGGAGGAGATCGTCAGTGCCGGCTTTGATGCCRCATTCGAGGCAGGCGAAAAGGTCGCCGTGCTGTTGGGACAAGAACTGATCGGCCGCAAGAAGTGGGAGCGCAAGTGATGAGCCAGGACACACAGAACAAGCGCGCGGATCGTCGCGATTTCGTCTCCAAGCTTCTGGCTGCTACGCCTGACGCATTGGTGGTCACTGGACTGGGCTCGGCGTCGTACGACGTGTTTGCCGCCGGCGATCGGGATAAGAACTACTACCTGTGGGGGGCTATGGGTGGCGCCACATCATTGGGCCTCGGCTTGGCGTTGGCGCAGCCTGGCAAGCCGGTGGTCGTCATCACGGGTGACGGTGAGCAACTCATGGGTATCGGGAGCTTGGGCTCGATCGCGGTGAAGCAACCCAAGAACCTCACGATCGTCGTGCTGGACAACGGGCATTTCGGCGAGACGGGCATGCAGCGCAGCCACTCGAGCCTCGGCGCGGACCTAGTGGCGATCGCCAAGGGCTTTGGCATAGCCGACGCTTACTCGACCAGCAGCGTCGACCTCGTCGATGAAATTGCTCAGGGCATCAATGGTCGCCAAGGTTTGGCCTTCGTGCAGGTCTTCATCGAAGCCGATGAGCCGTCACGCGCACTGCCGCCGCGCGACGGCCCCTTCATCAAGAACCGGTTCCGCGCCGCGCTGGGCCTCAAGCCGTTCTGAGAACCGGCCGGAGCGCCTGCAACGACAAGGAAGGAGACGGCATGAAACGCTACCTGCTGCGCATTGGCGGCCAAGCCTGCGAACCCCGCAGCGGCCAGTGGTTCGACACACAGAACCCTTACACCGGTGAGAGTTGGGCGCAGATCCCGCGGGGCGACGCGGGTGACGTGGATGCTGCCGTACAGGCTGCCCACCAGGCGCTGACACAAGGTCCATGGGCGGAACTGACGGCAACCCAGCGCGGCGCCCTGATGCGCAAGCTCGCCGATCTGATCGCTCGCGATGCGGTCAAGCTTGCCACGACCGAGGTTCGAGACAACGGCAAGCTGCTGGCCGAGATGCAGGGGCAACTCAACTACATCCCGCAGTGGTTCCACTACTACGGGGGCCTGGCCGATAAAGTTCAGGGCAGCACGCTGCCGCTCGACAAGAAGGGCTACTTTGCCTTCACCCGCCATGAACCGGTCGGGGTGGTGGCGGCCATCACTCCCTGGAATTCGCCCCTGATGCTGTTGACGTGGAAGATCGCGCCGGCGCTGGCTGCGGGTTGCACCGTCGTCGTCAAGCCTTCGGAGTTCACGTCGGCCTCGACGCTGGAATTGGCCGAGCTTTTCGAGGAGGCAGGCTTCCCGGCGGGCGTGTTCAACGTGGTCACGGGATACGGCGCCGAGGTGGGCACACCGCTGGTCGAGCACCCGCTGGTGAGCAAGATCAGTTTCACAGGCTCGGACACTAC
>NZ_JBFUIU010000439.1:0-7601 GCF_056401695.1 Variovorax sp. P4_D9 | reverse complement strand
GTGCAGGGAATCGGCCCTGCCAGGCGGCTGGAGATCCACAACCTCGGGCATGCGATCGAGCAGCTCGATGCCGACATCGTCTGCCTGCAGGAAGTCCGGAAGGTGAACCGGCAGGCGGCCGCGCGCTTCCACCGTTGGCCCGAGCTGCCGCAGGCGGATTTCCTGGCGCCCGAGGGCTACACGGCGGTCTACGAGACCAACGCGATCACCAGGCACGGCGAGCACGGCAACGCGCTGCTGACGCGCTGGCCGGTGCTGCGCAAGACCCATCAGGACATTTCGGACCATCGCTTCGAGCAGCGCGGGCTGCTGCACGTCGCGATCGACTTCGAGGGGCGTACGGTGCACACCATCGTGGTGCACCTGGGCCTGATCAAGGGCAGCCGGATCCGCCAGGTCGCGCAGCTGCGCGAGTTCATCGAGCGCGAGATCCCGCCGAACGAGGTCCTGGTGGTGGCTGGCGACTTCAACGACTGGGGCGCACGCATGCGCTACGCAATGAATGCGATGGGCATGCGCGATTCGAGCGACTTGCGCGGGGCACGCACGCTGACCTACCCCTCGCGGCTGCCGGTGGCGCAGCTGGATTTCATTTACGGCCGCCAGCTCGAACCGGTCGCCAGCGCGGTACCGCGCGGGCCGGTCTGGGCCCGAATGTCCGACCATTTGCCCTTGGTGACCGATTTTTCGCTATCAAAACAATAGCTGGGTCGGCACGCGGGTAGGGCGCTGTAGGGTCATCGCCGGAATTCCATTCGCTGATAGGATGCGTGGATGCTAAGGACCATCGACGCCGTACCGCGCCCCGCCGCCGGGGATGAAGACGAGGGCACGCCCGTGTCCGTGAAGATTCGCGAGCGGCTCGTCGCCGCCCGCAAGCGCTTCAATGCCAACGACAACATCGCCGAGTTCATCCAGCCCGGCGAACTTGAGCGCCTGCTCGACGAGGTCGAGGGCAAGATGAAGCACGTGCTCGAAAGCCTGGTGATCGATCTCGACAACGACCACAACACAGGCAACACGGCCCGCCGCGTGGCCAAGATGTACGTCAACGAGGTGTTCAAGGGCCGCTACGTGCCGGCGCCCTCGCTGACCGAGTTCCCCAATGCGGAGCATCTCAACGAGCTGATGATCGTCGGCCCGATCACGGTGCGCAGCGCCTGCTCGCACCATTTCTGTCCGATCATCGGCAAGCTCTGGATCGGCGTCATGCCGAACGAGCAAACCAACGTGATCGGCCTTTCGAAGTACGCGCGCCTGGCCGAATGGGTGATGGGTCGGCCGCAGATCCAGGAAGAGGCGGTGGTGCAGCTCGCCGACCTGATCCAGGAGAAGACCCAGCCCGACGGACTGGCGCTGGTGGTCGAGGCCGAGCACTTCTGCATGCAGTGGCGGGGCGTCAAGGAGATGGACAGCAAGATGATCAACTCGGTCATGCGCGGCGTCTTCCTCAAGGACCCCAACCTGCGGCGCGAATTCCTATCCCTTCTTCCGCGCAAGCGTTAAGCCGGACACATCATGCTCGTACGCCTTCTCTACGCCAGCCGCGCCGTGGATACCAGCCAGGGCGCCATCGACGACATCCTCGCGCAAGCGCGCGCTCACAATACCTCCTGCGGCATCACCGGCATCCTCTGCTATGGCGCGGGTGTGTTCCTGCAGGCCATCGAGGGCGGCCGGATGCCGATCAGCGAGCTCTATGGCCACATCCAGCGGGATCCGCGCCACAAGGATGTGGTGTTGCTCGACTACGAGGAAATTTCCGAGCGCCGATTCGGCGGCTGGACCATGGGGCAGGTCAACCTGTCGAAGCTCAACGCTTCGACCCTGCTCAAGTACTCGGAGCGGCCAGAGCTCGATCCTTACTCGGTCTCGGGCAAGGTGTCGCTGGCGCTGCTGGAAGAACTGATGGCCACTGCGGCCATCGTCGGGCGTCACTGAAGCCTTCGGCGTTGCTGCTGCTCGGCTGCGACTTCTCGAGCGCGCCGAGCGCGCGCAAGCCGATCATCGTCGCGCTCGGATCGGCGCGGGACGGGCAGGTGGTCCTGTCGGGTTTCCAGGCCTTCGCCACCCTCGACGACTGGGCGCACTGGCTGCGCGCGACACCGGCCTGGGTGGGCGCCTTCGATCTTCCGTTCGGCCTGCCGCGCGAGCTGGTCGTCGCACTCGATTGGCCCCTCGAGTGGGAACCCTTGATCGCGCACTATGCCGGTCTCGGGCGCGAGGAGATCCGGCGCAGGTTCGTCGCCTTCTGTGCCGCGCGGCCCCGTGGCGCGAAGTTTGCGCATCGCCAGACCGATGGGCCCGCCGGCTCCAGCCCGTCGATGAAATGGGTCAATCCGCCGGTCGCGTACATGCTGCATGCTGGCGTGCCACGTCTGCTGGCGGCTGGAGCCGTTGCGCCGGGCCTGCACCCGTCGCACCGGAGCGTAGGCGCCTCGCGCATCGCCCTGGAGGCCTACCCCGGCCTGCTGGCCCGCGAACTGATCGGCCGGCGCAGCTACAAGAGCGACGCGGCGGCGGGCCGGAATGCCGAGCGCCGGCAGGCGCGGGCGGATATCGTGGCCGCACTGGAAGCGGGCACGGGGCGGCTCGGGCTGCGGCTCGCGCTCGACGACACGGCCCGCGCGCTGCTGCTAGACGACGCCAAGGGCGATCGCCTCGATGCTGCGCTCTGCCTGGTCCAGGCGGCCTGGGCTGCGGTGCGCCGCGACAGTCCTGGCCACGGCTATGGGCTTCCCGCGGCGATCGATCCGATCGAGGGCTGGATCGTGACGGCCTGAGTTCCCGATGTCCTACAGCCGGACGAGCCGCTGCCCGCCGTCGCGCCTTTCCCCCCGCGCTAAATTGAATTCAGTGGTTCGACCGAACCACGGATTCATTCAACTTGGGAAGGAAGCGCTATGAACAAGGATCAAGTCGCAGGCCGCGTCGAAGAGGCCAAGGGCAAGCTCAAGGAAGCTGCAGGCAAGGTCACCGGCAGCGACAAGCTGAAGGCCGAAGGCGTGGTCGACCAAGCCAGCGGCAAGGTGCAGAAGACCTATGGCGACGCCAAGGAGAAAGCCAAGGACATTGCCGAAGGCGATCCGGACAGGACTTGACGCCGATAGGGCGAGAAGGAGTACGCCATGACTCAATCGATTTTCCCCATTTCGACAACGCGCCATTGGCTGGCGCTGATGTTGGCCGGAAGTGCCCTGGCCTTGGGCGCTTGTGGCAAGCCTGGCGATCCGGCCGTGAGTCCGAAGGCCGACTCCGCCGTGGCACGGACCGAGCAGGCCGGCGCCAATGCCAAGGCCAAGACCGAATCGGCCGCCGCCTCCGTGGCCGGCGCAGTCGACGATGCGTCGATCACCGCCGCCGTCTCCACGGGCCTGGCGAAGGACCCGGAGCTCAGCGCGATCAAGATCGATGTCGACACCAAGGGCGGACAGGTGACGCTCAACGGACCGGCGCCCAGCGAGGTCGCCAAGGCGCGCGCCGAGCAGATCGCCAAGTCGGTCAAGGGCGTGAATGYGGTCGATAACAACCTCGAAGTGAAGATGTAGCCGGCGCTGCCCTGCGCCGCCACCCAGCAAAAAGCCCGGTTTCCCGGGCTTTTTGCCGATGATGTCGAGCGGCGTCTCAATGGCCCAGCCAGTCCTTGAGTTCGTCGGCGTGCTCTTCCTCGTCGGTCAGGATTTCTTCCAGCATTCGCCGGGTCGTGGGATCTTTGTCGCCGATCAGCGCGATCATCTGGCGGTAGGTCTCGACCGCCACGCGTTCGGCCGTCAGGTTGGCGCGCACCATCGCTTGCAGTTCGAGTGATTCGTCATAACCCGCGTGGCTGCGGCCTTGCAGGCTCTGGGGATTGAAGTCCGGTGCGCCGCCCAGTTGCACGATGCGTTCGGCGATCTTGTCGGCGTGGGCCGATTCGTCATTGGCGTGGACCAGGAATTCGTCGGCGATGGCTGGCGAGGCTTCGCCGTTGGCGGTGAAGTAGTGGCGCTTGTAGCGCAGAACGCAGACCAGCTCGGTGGCCAGGGCGTCGTTGAGCAGCTTGACGATGTCGTCGCGCCAGGGGCCGTAGCTGGGCGTTACCGCGCCTTCGTCGAGACTCTTCGAGGCTGCATCGATGGCGGCCTGGTCGAGCACCAGGTGTTCGTGGCGTTCCTTGACGGCGGTCTTCATGGGAGGTCCTTTCGTGGTTTGGCGTTCTTCTGCATCAGCGTGGTGATCAGGTCGGCGACGTCGGACGTCTTCAGAACGGCGGCGAGCACCGCGGTGATGGAGAGCAATCGCCATGGCTTGACCAGCACCACCATGGCGCCGGCCGCTGCTGCGGCGCCGACCAGCTTTGCCGGTTCCTCGCGCGCGTATCGCTCCAGCAAGGGCCGGGCGATCTGGCCGACCGCGTTGGCCGGATGCCGACGCCACCATCGGCGCACCACGCCGCGGGCCACGGAGCCCCATGCGAAGTGCTCGAAGGCGCCGCCTGGCTGGACCGGGGGGGGCGGCACGGCGTACAGCGCGTCGTCCTGCAACTCGCGACGATTGCCCTGCAACTGGGCGATCAACGCCCGGCGCGACTGCGCCAGCCGCTGCTGGGGCGTGAGCTCCTCGCGCTCAACGGCCATGATGCTCTCCGGCGGCGCGCAGCGCGCGCAAGTCGGCGTCGACCTGTGTCCGCAGGTCGGCGAACGCACGGAAAGGCCGGGATCGGGCCGCGACCAGTGCCGCGACCACCGCGATGGCGATTGCGGTGGCGGGAACTGCGGCGAGCACCCAATGGAAGGAGCCGTGCAGCACCCCGAGCATCAGGGCGACGCCGATCAGCCCCAGCGCCATCAGAGCGCTGGCGGCCGCCAGGCCAGCCGCGACCACCCGGCCCATGATGTCTTCACCTGCATCCCGGGCCTCCTGCCCAACCAGCGCGCCATAGTTGGCGAGATGCTCGGCAACAAGCTCTGGGTGGCCGAGCACCGTGGAGTAGATGGGATGGATCATGGTGCTGCGTCGGCCGGTACCCGAATCAATAGTCGTCGCGGCGGCGGCTAGCCAGGACGATCAGCGCGGTGATGGCGGCGCCGGCTGCGGCAGCCACCAGTACCGAGCGCACGGGCTGRTCGGCGATGTACTTGCCGGTCACGTCGGCCGCGGCTTCGAGGCGCCGCTGCGCTCGTGCGCTGGTGGTCGAGGCGGCATCGAGGCCGCGTTGCACGGCCTGCTGCACGCGGGCCGCGAGTTGCTCGACCGCCGGTTCGGCATCGCGACGCAGATCGCGCACCTTTTCCCCGGCTGCGTTGACTGCGTTCTGCGCGTAGGCGCGCGTGGTGTCGATGGCATCGCTGGCGGTCTGGCGGGCATCTTCAGCGAGTTGCGCAGGAGTCTTGACGGTTGTGTTCATGGGAGGGTCCTTCTGGAAAAAGATTGCGTTGCCTGTCGATCGTAACGACGCTAGCGGCGTCGTATCAAGCCCGCAATGAAGCTGGCGAGCGCCAAGACGAGGAAGATCACGAACAGGATCTTCGCAATGCCGACGGCACTGGCTGCGATACCGCCGAATCCGAACAGTGCGGCGATCAATGCAATCACCAGGAACACGACTGCGTAGTGCAACATGCTTGACTCCTTTTCGAGGGGGCCTCGTTGATTTCAAACCAGCGCGTCCGGTATTCGAGCGGCTTGGCATCCACGTTAAGAGGCGCCTCGCGCGGACCCTGTCAGCAGCAGCGGCCTGGGGGCGTAGGAGAGGACCGAAAGGGGGCGGCCGCCCCTTGCGCGTGGAGGCACCGGCAGGTCAGGCCGGCTTGGCGGGCAGGATCGCGCTCAGGTGCGTTCCCTTGCCCGGGGTCGAGGAAACGCTCAGCTTGCCTTTCGCGGCCTCCACGCGATGCCGCATGCCGGCGAGGCCGTGGGTCGACGGGCGGGCGTGCTGGGTGTCGAAGCCCTTGCCGTTGTCGCTCACCTCGACGACCACGTGGTTGCCGTAGTTCTTCATGACGATGCTGGCCTCGCTGGCCTTCGCATACTTGCCGATGTTGGTCAGGCTTTCCTGCACCATCCGATAAACCGTGAGCTGATTGTCCTCATCGAGCTCGACCGGCTCGAGCACCATTTCGATCTCCATGCTCGACTGCTCGGCGAATTCCCGGCCGAGAATCTCGAGCGATGCGACCAGGCCCAGATTGGACAGCGAAGAAGGCCGAAGATCCTCGATGATTCTGCGCTTGAGCGCGATGCCGCTGTTGAGCAGATCGTTCAGATGCTGCAGCCGCTGCGTCGCGTCCGGCGCGTCACTGAGTCTGGACTTCAGGCGCGCGACGTCGAGCTTGGCGGCCGTCAGCAGGGAGCCCAGTTCGTCGTGCAGCTCGCGGGCCAGATAGCCGCGCTCGGCCTCCCGTACCTGCTGCAGGTGGGTGGCCAGTTCGGCCAGTGTCGCGGTGCGGTCGCGCACCTCGCCCTCGAGCGCATTGCGCTCGCGTTGCAGCGCCGCCTGCTGGCGCTCGCCCGCCGAACGCAGTGCATGGGTCTGGCGCAGGTAGAGGTAGAAGGCCAGCAGTCCGGCCAGCGTCACCAGCGCGATGCCAATGCGACTCAAGCGCAGCGAATTCGCAATCTGGAGCTGGCTGCGCGCCAGCTCTTCGTTGCTGATCGCGATCAGTGAGCGGACCTGTTCGCGGATCGCCTCCATCTCCTCGCGGCCCACATCGGTCGTGATGACGAATTTCCAGGCGTCGTCGTTGCCTCTCTTGCGCAGGCGCACGCTCATTTCCATCTCGGCCAGCTTGCGCGCCACGTGCTTGGACAATTCGCCGAGCCGAGCGAGTTCGCTGGGCCGCCCGGCATAGAGTGCCTGCAGGGTCGCCAGATGGCCGTCCACTTCCTTCACTGCCTGGTCGTAAGGTTCGCGATAGCGTGCTTCCCCTGTCAGCAGGAAGCCCCGCTGGCCCGTTTCTGCATCCAGGACGTTCTGTAGCATGAGGTTGAGCGCGCCGCGGGCCTTTTGCGCGTCGCCGACAGCTTGCAGGGCGCGGTGCGATTGCTGGAAGCCTGCCTCGTTGATGCCGATCAAGGCCAGCGCCGCCAGCGCGGCGAGCGTGAGGCCGAGGGCCATCTTGGGGAAAGCGAACCAGCGCATGAGGTTTCTGGACAATGCCTGCAGATCAATTTCGGGAATAATCGGAACCGACCAGGGACCRGCATGTTGCGACGCACAAGGCCGCAGTACAAGGAGGAAGGTAACAGATGATCAAGATCGGAATTGTGGACGACCACGCCATCGTGCGTTCCGGCTTGCGCCAGTTTTTCTCGGAGCATGTCGACCTGCGGGTGGTGGGTGAGGCGGCCAGCGGCCGCGAGGCGATCGAGCTTGTCCGGACGACAGAACTCGATGTCCTGGTGATGGACCTTTCCATGCCCGGCCAGAGCGGCATCGACGCCCTGGCGATGATCCGCGCCAAGGCGCCGGACGTGGGCATCCTCATCCTGAGCGGCTATCCCGAGGAGCACTACGCGATGAACCTCATCCGCCAGGGCGCCAGCGGCTACCTCAACAAGGAGTGCGATCCGATCGAGATCGTGAACGCGATCCGCACCATCTCGCTGGGCCGGCGCTACAT
>NZ_JBFUIU010000438.1:0-7668 GCF_056401695.1 Variovorax sp. P4_D9 | reverse complement strand
CAAGGGCACCGCGAAGGAGGCACTCGATGCGCTGGTGGTCGACTGGAAGAAGGTCTTCAAGGACGACGGCAAGTCGAAGTAGGCGCCCTCCTTCGGCACCCACCCAACGTTCGCCGATGCAAAACCCGGCCGTCATCGTCGTCCGCGCCGCCCAGGCCACGCCGCCCGGCGTGGCGGTGCGGATGCGCGGCCTCTCCGACCGCACGATCGCATGGCTGTTCGTCGGCCCGACGATGCTGCTGCTGCTGGCGATCAACATCTTCCCGCTGATCTGGACCATCAAGCTGTCGTTCACCAACTACCGCGCCAACCGGCCGAACGCGGCGGTGGTCGACGTCGGCATCGACAACTACGTGTCGGTGCTGACCGACCCCGACATCTGGCTGGCGATGCAGGCCACCGCCCACTTCCTGTTCTGGACCATCTTCCTGCAGGTGCTGATCGGCTTCTCGCTGGCCTACCTGATCGACCGCAAGTTCCGTGGCCACGGCTTCTGGACCACGATGATCCTGATCCCGATGATGCTGTCGCCCGCGGTGGTCGGCAACTTCTGGGCCTTCCTCTACCAGCCGCAGACCGGGCTGTTCAACTACGCGGTGGCGTACCTCTCGGGCGTTCCCGCGTCGTCGTTTGAGATGATCGGCTCGGTCAAGCTCGCGCCCTGGGCGATCATCATCGTCGACACCTGGATGTGGACACCCTACGTGATGCTGATCTGCCTCGCCGGGCTGCGCTCGATCCCCGACTACATCTACGAGGCGGCTGAAGTCGACCGGGCCTCGAAGTGGCGCCAGTTCTGGTCGATCACGCTGCCGATGGTGCTGCCCTTCATCATGCTGGCGGTGCTGTTCCGCGGCATCGAGAACTTCAAGATGTTCGACATGGTCAACCTGCTGACCTCGGGCGGGCCCGGCTCGGCGACCGAACTTGCGTCGATCACCCTCAAGCGCGAGGCCTTCGAGAAATGGCGCACCGGCTATTCGTCGGCGTTCGCGATCATCCTTTTCGTGGCGGTGTTCGGACTGGCGAACATCTACGTCAAGGCGCTCAACCACGTGAAGAACCGCTGAGGCAGCATCATGAGCACCGGCATCAGCACCGCGCACTCCGTCGTCGAACCGAGTTCACGCACCCGGGCCTTCGCGGGCGCCATCGTGGTCTTGTACGCCCTGGTCACGATGATTCCGCTGGCCTGGATCATCCTGACCGGCTTCAAGACGCCGCCCGATTCGATCAGCTATCCGCCGAAGCTGCTGTTCACGCCCTCGCCGCAGGGCTACTGCAACCTCTTCACTACGCGCTCGCGCCAGACGCCCGAATACATCGCCGCGCTGCCGCCGCCGAGCGCCGTCTGCGACAAGGTGGCGCGCGACGACAACATGGTGGTGGCCGGCCGGTCGAACTACATCCCGCGCTTCGTCAACTCGCTGATCATCGCCTTCGGCTCGACCGTACTGTCGGTCGGCATCGGCGTGATGGCGGCCTACGCCTTCTCGCGCTTCGACGTGCCGTTGAAGGACGACCTGCTGTTCTTCATCCTGTCGACGCGGATGATGCCGCCGATCGCGGTGGCGATTCCGATCTACTTGATGTATCGCGAGCTGGGCCTGTCCGACACCCGGCTCGGCATGATCCTGCTCTACAGCGCGGTCAACGTGTCGCTCGCGGTGTGGCTGCTCAAGGGCTTCATCGACGAGATCCCGCGCGAATACGAAGAGGCGGCGATGGTCGACGGCTACACGCGGCTGCAGGCCTTCCGCAAGGTGGTGCTGCCGCAGGCCACCACCGGCATCGTCGCCACCTCGATCTTCTGCCTGATCTTCGCCTGGAACGAATACGCCTTCGCGGTGCTGCTGACCTCGGGCACGGCGCAGACCGCGCCGCCCTTCATTCCGATCATCATCGGCGAAGGCGGCCAGGACTGGCCCGCGGTCGCGGCCGGCACCACGCTATTCCTGATCCCGATCCTGGTGTTCACGATCCTGCTGCGCAAGCACCTGCTGCGCGGCATCACCTTCGGCGCCGTGCGCAAGTAGGAGTGATTTCAGCCATGCCGACCGCCCTGCCCCCGACCGCTGCGCGCCGCTGGCCGCGCTGGCTGCGCCGCGGACCGATGGAGATTGTCGCCTGTCTCGTGATCACCGCGGGTCTCGTGATGATGCTGCAGCCGCTGGCGATGAGCCTGTTCACCTGGTCGTTCCTGACCACCCTGTTCGGCACCGCGCTGTTCATGGTGGTCTCCAAGTTTCCCGCCTGAGCCATGGCTGAGATCCGCGTCCACCAGCTGCACAAGGCCTTCGCCGACTTCACCGCGGTGAAGAACTCGAGCTTCGCCGTGCGCGACGGCGAGTTCTTCTGCCTGCTCGGCCCCTCGGGCTGCGGCAAGACCACCACGCTGCGGATGATCGCCGGGCTCGAGCTGCCGACCTCGGGCCAGATCTTCCTCGGCGGCGAGGATGTCAGCTTCAAGCGCGCATCGGCACGCGACATCGCCTTCGTGTTCCAGATGTTCGCGCTCTATCCGCACATGAACGTGCGGCGCAACATCGCCTTCCCGCTCGTCTCGCAGGGCATGGCGCGCGCCGAGATCGGCCGCCAGGTCGAGCAGGCGGCACGCACGCTGCGCATCATGCACCTGCTCGACAAGCCGGTGTCGCAGCTGTCGAGCGGCGACCGGCAGCGCGTCGCGCTTGGCCGCGCCATCGTGCGCCAGCCGCTGGCCTTCCTGATGGACGAGCCGCTCGGCGCACTCGACGCCGAGTTCCGCGAAGTGATGTGCCAGGAGCTGCGCGCGCTGCACGACCGGCTGCACGCCACCACCGTCTACGTGACGCACGACCAGATGGAGGCGATGGCGATGGCCGACGTGATCGCGATCATGAACGACGGAGTGATCGAGCAACTCGGCGCGCCGCTCGAGGTGTACGAGCGGCCGGCCAGCGTCTTCGTGGCCGACTTCATCGGCGCGCCGTCGATGAACTTCCTGCCCTTCGAAGGGGGCCTGGCGAACGGCGGGCAGGCGATCCGGATCGGCGATGCGCCGGTGGCCGTGCCGGCCCTGCGCGAGGACCTCGCGCCACGCGCACTGCTGTGCGGCGTGCGGCCCGAACACGTGCGCTTCGATGCCGCATCCGCATTGCGCGCCGAAGTGCTCGCCACGGAGTACCTTGGCACCAGCACCGTCGTGACCTTGGCCACCGCGCAGGGCGCGACGCTGCGCGCCAAGGTCGACGTCGCGCTGCCGGTGACGCGCGGCGACCATGTCGGGCTGGCTTTCGATGCCTCGGCGATCTCGCTGTTCGATGCAACGTCGGGCCGTGCGCTGCGCACCGCCCGCGACGAGGCGCCGCAGCGGGCCCGGCAGGGAGCGCGCCATGGCTGAGCTCCGCCTCGCGAACATCGGCAAGCGCTTCGGCGCGGTGCAGGCGGTCGACGGCCTGAGCCTGGACATGCCGAGCGGCGAATTCTTCGTGCTGCTCGGACCGAGCGGCGCCGGCAAGACCACCACGCTGCGCCTGGTGGCCGGCCTCGAACGGCCGGATGCGGGCCGCGTATCGATCGGCGGGCGCGACGTGACCAGCCTGGCGCCGGCGCTGCGCGACGTGGCCTTCGTGTTCCAGCAGTATTCGCTCTATCCGCACCTGAGCGTCTACGACAACCTGGCCTTCCCGCTGCGTTCGCCGCTGCGTCCGGTCCCCGAGACCGAGGTGCGCCGCAAGGTCGAGGAAGTGGCGCGCATGCTGCGCATCCACGACAAGCTCAAGAACCCCGCGACCCGGCTCTCGGGCGGCCAGATGCAGCGCGTGGCGATCGGCCGCGCGCTGGTGCGTAGCCCGTCGCTCTACCTGATGGACGAGCCGCTGTCCTCGCTCGATGCCAAGCTGCGCAACGACCTGCGGCTCGAACTAAAGCGCATCCAGCAGGACCTCGGCGCCACCCTGCTGTACGTGACGCACGACCAGATCGAGGCCATGACGATGGCCACCCGCATCGGCGTGCTCGACGCCGGCGCGCTGGTGCAGGTCGGCACGCCGCAGCAGATCTACGAGAACCCGAGCAGCGCCCACGTGGCCTCGCGACTCGGCTCGCCGCGCATCAACCTGTTTGCGCGCGTGCTGGTTCCGGCGCTCGACGCACCGCCTCATGCGACGACCGTCGGCGCGCGTGCAGAGCACCTGCGGCTGCATCGCCAGGCGGCAGCCACTGCGCACCGCCCGGCCAGGGTCCGGCGCATCGAGCGACTGAGCGACCTGCACCTGGTGCACGTCGTTCTCGACGACAGCGAGCAGGAGCTGATCGTCTCGGCGCCGGCGAGCGAGAGCTTCGAGCCGAACGACGCGGTGCAGGTCGAGCTGACCCGCCCGCTCTGGTTCGATGCCGAGGGCCGGCGCATCGGCGCCTGAACAGGCACACATCACGGGAACACACATGGCCGACATCGAACTGATCCGCAACGCAACCCAGACGCTGATCGACCACGTTGAAGAGCTGACCGCGCTCGACCAGGCCATCGGCGACGGCGACCACGGCCTGAACATGCGGCGCGGCGCGCTGGCCATCCAGGCCAAGCTCGACGAACTGGCCGACCAGTCGCTCAACCAGGCGCTGCGCACGATGGGCATGACCTGCATGTCGACCATCGGCGGCTCCTCCGGTCCGGTGTTCGGCACCCTGATGGTTACGCTCGGCAAGGAACTTCCCGACTCGCCCACGGCGAGCAGCATGGCCAGCGCGCTCGACGCGGGCATCAAGGCGCTGACCCGGCTGGGCAAGGCCGAGGTCGGCCAGAAGACCCTGCTCGACGTGCTCGACCCGGTGCAGAAGGTGCTTGCCGAAGGCGGCTGCGACCTGGCCGGCCGGGTCCGCGAGTGCGCCTTCGCGAGCGCCGACGCCACCGCCGCGATGGATGCCATCAAGGGCCGCGCGTCCTTCCTCGGCGGGCGGGCGCTGGGCCACGTCGACCCGGGCTCGCGCTCGGTGGCATTGATCATCGGCGCGATCTGCGACAGCCTGCAATCGCCCGCCCGACCGACTTCCCTTTCCGCCTGAAAGCGCACCATGAAGAAACTCATCAACGAGGTCGATTCCCTGCTGTCCGAATCCCTGGACGGCTTCGCAGCCGCGCACGCCGACATCGTGACCCTCGGCGAGGCCGGCCAGTTCGTGCGCCGGCGCGCACCGAAGCCCGGCAAGGTCGCGCTGATCTCGGGCGGCGGCTCGGGGCACGAGCCGCTGCACACCGGCTTCGTCGGCCACGGCATGCTCGATGCGGCCTGTCCGGGCCAGGTGTTCACCTCGCCCACGCCCGACCAGATGCTGGCCGCAGCGCAGGCCGTGGACAGCGGCGCCGGCGTGCTGTTCATCGTCAAGAACTATTCCGGCGACATGATGAATTTTCAGATGGCCGCCGAGATGGTCGACTGCGACAACGCGACGGTGATCGTCAACGACGACGTCGCGGTCGAGAACTCGACCTACACGACCGGCCGCCGCGGCGTCGCCGGCACCCTGATCGTCGAGAAGATCGTCGGCGCCGCGGCCGAGCGCGGCGACAGCCTGGCGGCGCTCAAGGCGCTCGGGGATTCGGTCAACAAGGCCACGGCGTCGATGGGTGTCGCGCTCAGCTCGTGCACCGTGCCGGCGGCCGGCAAGCCGACCTTCCAGATCGGTCCGGAGGAGATGGAGATGGGCGTCGGCATCCACGGCGAGCCCGGCCGGCGCCGGGTCAAGCTGGCGTCGGCCGACGACATCGCAGCGGAACTCAGCGGCGCAATCCTCAAGGACCTCTCGCTCAAGGCCGGCCAGGAGGTGCTGCTGCTCGTCAACGGCTTTGGCGGCACTCCGCTGATGGAGCTGTACCTGATGGTGCATGCGGTGCGCAGGGTGCTCGACGGCCACCGGCTCAAGGTCGCGCGCCATCTGACGGGCTCCTACGTGACCTCGCTCGAAATGGCGGGCTGCTCGGTCACCGTGAGCGCGATGGATGCCGCGACCCTGGCGTTGTGGGACGCACCGGTGCATACGGCGGCGCTGCGCTGGGGGATGTAATCGGGGCTCCCGGCAGCTAAAGTCCTAGGAAATCATCCTGGACTTTCCCCCTTCATGAAAATTGCCACCTGGAACGTCAACTCCCTCACCGCCCGCCTCCAGCACGTGCTGGACTGGCTGATCGCCAACCCGGTCGACGTCCTGTGCCTACAGGAACTCAAGCTGACCGACGACAAGTTCCCCCTGGAGGTGCTCAAGTCGGCCGGCTACGATGCAGCGGTGTTCGGACAGAAAACCTACAACGGCGTCGCGATCCTGAGCTTGGCACCCGTGCGCGACGTGCTGAAGAACATCGGCGGCTTCGCCGATGAGCATTCGCGCGTGATCAGTGCGACCATCGACACACCGGCCGGCGAACTGCGCATCGTCAACGGCTACTTCGTCAATGGCCAGGCGCCCGGCACCGACAAGTTTGCCTACAAGATGAAGTGGCTGGAAGGCCTGTGCGACTGGCTCAGGCAGGAACTGGCCAGCCACCCGAATCTCGTGCTTCTCGGCGACTTCAACGTGGCGCCCGAAGACCGCGACAGCTACGACCCGGTCGGGCTCGCCGAGACCATCCACCACACGACCCAGGAACGGGAGCACTTCAAGGCACTGCTCCAGCTCGGCCTGACCGACAGCTTCCGCCTGTTCGACCAGCCCCCGAAGAGCTACTCCTGGTGGGACTACCGYATGCTCGGCTACCAGAAGAACCGCGGGCTGCGCATCGACCATATCCTGGTGAGCGAGCCGCTGGTGCCGCGCGTCAAGAGCTGCATGATTGACCGGGTGCCGCGCAAGTGGGAAAAGCCGAGCGACCATGCACCCGTGATCCTGGAGCTCGACCCATGAAAGACACCGCACTGCTGCTGGGCCTGGCCGCTGCGCTCGCACTCGGCGGCTGCGGGGCGCTGAAGCCGGACGCCAGGCAGGACGCCGCCTCCGGGGCTGCGCGGAGCACCGGTGACGGGACCTCGGCCGGGGCGCCTGCCGAGCACCAGATCACGGTCCAAACGCCGGCGGTGCGTGCCTACCGCAAGTTCGGCGCCGCCGCCATCTACAAGAAGTATCCGCAGCGCATCTACAAGGGCAAGATTCCGCCGCTGGTGTACGCCGTGGTCGTCACCGAGACCGACATCGATGCCGACGGCCGCGTCATCGCCGTGCACTTCAGCCGGACGCCCAGTCATGCGCCGGAAGTCAGCGGCATGATCGCCGAGCTGATCAAGGGCGCATCGCCGCTGCCGAGCCCGGGCAAGATCGGCGCCCACACCTATGTCGACACCTGGCTGTGGGACAAGAGCGGCCAGTTCCAGCTCGACACGCTGACCCTCGGCCAGCGCAACCGCTAGGCCCCGCGGCTATTCGAGGCCCAGCTCCTGGATCTTCCGCGTGATCGTATTGCGGCCGATGCCGAGCTTCTGGGCCGCCTCGATGCGGCGGCCGCGCGTGCTGGCCAGCGCCGTCAGGATCAGCCGAGACTCGAAGCGGCGCGACAAGGCATCCCAGACGTCGGTGCGGCCCTCGGCGAGCATGGCCTGCGCCTCGAGCTCCAGGCCACTCTCCCACGCCAATGGCGGCACGGCCGCAGCCGGAGCCGCCGACGCGGCTGCCGGAACGATCGGTGTGGCAGCCAGC
>NZ_JBFUIU010000437.1:0-7670 GCF_056401695.1 Variovorax sp. P4_D9 | reverse complement strand
TGCCCGAACAGGCACGCCGTTTGGTGGCACGATCGCTCACGGGCTGCTGCTGCTGTCGCTGATCCCGGCGGCGCAGTTCGAGCTCGGCGTGTACCCGGATGACGCCGCCAACGTGCTGAACTACGGCTTCGACAAGGTTCGATTCCTGGCGCCGGTAGCGGCCGGGTCCCGCGTCGTCGTGCAGGTCGCACTGGCCGAGGTCGAATCCAAGGGCCCGGGCCGCACGCTGATGCGCTGCCGCAACACCGCCTTCGTCGAAGGCGCACCCGAGCGGCCGGTGATGGTGGCCGATTCGATGGGCATGGTGATGGCATGAACAAGATAGCTTTCCTCTCCAAGACAATCGACGCCGAAGCGCCGCTGGTCAACGTCGAACTCGAGCGCACGCCTGTGCGGCTGAGCGAGTCGTTGCGGTCGATGGCCGCCGCGGCGATCATGCAGCCCGCAAAGACTGTCAGTGCCGTCGGCCGCGCAGCCAGCGAGTTGGCGCAGGTGATCAGCGCCCGTTCGTCGGTTGCACCGGCGGAACGCGACCGGCGCTTCGACGACCCGGCTTGGCGCGAAAACGGCTTCTACAGGCAACTGATGCAGGCACACCTGGCGCTCTCGCGCGAGACGCAACGGCTGGTCGGCGAGCTTGGCCTGTCGGCGTCCGACGAGGCGCGCGCGAAGATGGTTCTCAGGATGGTGGCAGACACGATGGCGCCGACCAATGCGCTGCTGGGCAACCCGGCCGCGCTGAGGCGTACGCTCGATACCGGCGGCGCCAACCTGACGCGGGGCGTCGCGCAGCTGGTCGAGGATTGGCGCCACAACGGCGGCCTGCCCGCGTCGGTGGATGTGTCGAAGTTCAAGGTCGGCGAGAACCTGGCCGCTACACCCGGCGATGTGGTGTTCCGCAGCGAACACCTCGAGCTGATTCAGTATCGGCCGCAGACGGCGACCGTGCACGGTACGCCGCTCTTCATCGTGCCGCCGCAGATCAACAAGTACTACGTCTGGGATCTAGCGCCCGGGCGCAGCCTGGTCGAGTTCCTCGTACAGCAGGGCTTCCAGGTCTTCATGGTCAGCTGGCGCAACCCGACCGCCGAGCAGGCTGACTGGGGGCTGCAGTCCTACGTGCTTTCGCTCGAGGAAGCGATGCGCGTGACACGCGAGATCACGAGCTCGCCCCAACTCCACGTGCTCGGCGCCTGCTCGGGCGGTATGACATCGGCAGCGCTGCTCGCCTACTTGGCCACTAAGGGCAGCGACTGGGCGCGAAGCCTCACGCTGCTGGTGTCGGTGCTGGATGTCGACACCATCGGCGACAGTTCGATGGGCCTGTTCGTGAACCTGGAGACGCTGGACATCGCGCGCACCTTGAGCGGCGCGCGCGGAGTGCTCAAGGGCAAGGACCTAGCCAAGGTGTTCGCGTGGTTGCGCCCCAACGAGTTGATCTTCAACTACTGGGTCAACAACTACCTGCTCGGCGAGAAAGCGCCGGCGTTCGACGTGCTGTACTGGAACTCGGACACCACGGGCCTGCCGGCGCGCCTGCATGCAGATTTCCTGGCCCTGCTCGAATCCAACGCACTCACGCAACCCGGCGGCGTGACGATCGCCGGGCAGAAGCTGGACCTGCGCGACGTGAACTGCGACGCTTACATCGTTGGCGGCAGCACGGACCACATCACGCCCTGGCAGGGCTGCTACCGCACGCGCGGGATGCTGGGCGGCAAGAGCGAGTTCGTGCTCAGCTCGAGCGGCCACGTGCAGTCGATCGTCAACCCGCCGGGCAGCAAGAAGTCCGCCTTCGTCACGAACGGCGGTGCGCATGACACGCCGGAATCCTTCGAACAGCGCGGAACAAAGCACGAAGGAACTTGGTGGCCGCACTTGTCCGAGTGGCTGGCGGAGCGATCGGACGCCGACAAGCGTGCCCCGCGCCAACCCGGCTCGAAGCGGCAGCCCGTGCTCTGCGCCGCCCCAGGCACTTACGCGATGCAGAGAGGCTGACCGGATGGCCAACGACATTTCAGCCGTTCGTCGGGGCGCGCACTGCATCACGCTGGGCGGTCAGGCGATTCACTACGTCGAGGGTGGCGCACGGCTGGCTTCGCGCGTGCTGCTGGTGTTCAACGGCATCGGCGCCAACGTGGAGACCGCGGCGAAATTTGCTGCCGCGTTCGAGCACACGCGCGTCATCGCCTTCGACGTGCCGGGTGTCGGCGCGTCACCGGCGCCCCTGCTTCCCTACCGCCTGCGCAGGGTCGCCGACCTGGCAGCCGCACTGCTCGACCATCTGGAACTGGGGTCGGTCGATGTGTTCGGCGTGTCATGGGGCGGCGCGGCGGCTCAGGAATTTGCGTTGCGCTATCCGCAGCGCTGCACGACGCTGACACTCGCGGCCACGAGCGCTGGCCTCGTCATGGTCCCGGGCCAACCGCGAGTGCTGTTGCAGTTGCTCAGTCCAAGGCGCTATCTCGACCCCGGCTACCTGATGAAGATCGGCGGCCAGCTCTATGGCGGCATCCTGCGGCTGGACAGCGACCTGCTGCACGTGCACGCGGCCGCGATGCGCGGTCCGAGTCCCCGCGGCTATCTGTACCAGCTGCTGTCGATACTGGGATGGACGAGTTGGCATCGGCTGCACCGCATTGCAGCGCCGACGCTCGTGCTCATGGGTTCCGACGATCCGATCGTGCCGTTGGTCAACGGTCGGATCATCGCGTCGCGCGTGCCTCGCGCGACCCTGCAGACGGTCGACTGCGGCCACCTGTTCGTGCTCACGCGCCCGGCCGAGACGGCCCGGCGCGTCGAGCGTTTCATGGCCGAGCACGCGCTGCCGGCTTAGTTTGGAAGTATGGATGCAATCATGAATTGATCCTACTTCCGGCAGTTGAACGCTTTGAATTGGCGTGATCGCCAACGCCGGCGCGGGAGTGGTGTGATCTGACAGACTCACCCGATGGGTGACTCAAGACGCAAGCGCAAAGAGGCCGGATCGATCGTTGTCGCAGAGGGCGGCGACAGCGACGCGATGGTGGTGGACACGCTGGGCGGGCGCATGCACGTGCGTTGGGACGAGGGCGCGCCGGCCACGCCCAACGGGCAACTGGTGTTCTTCGCCGAGTTCCTGGCCGCCGCCGGCGTATTCGATCTCTGGGTGGCCGACTGCCCGCTGGAATACCGCAGCAACAACGCGCCGGGCAAGCGCGACGTGCTGGGCACGCTGCTGCTGGCGATCCTGGCCGGTCACCGGCGTTACGCGCATGTCACGGTCCTGCGCGGCGATGCGGTGGCAGCGCAGGCCCTGGGCATGCAGCGCGTCATCAGCGAGGACGCACTGCGCCGCGCGCTGGAGCGCATCGACGAAGCCGCCAGCAGCGCGTGGTTGCGCCCGGCGCTGATGAGCAGCGTGCGCGAAGCGCTGGACAGACCCTGGGTGCTGGACATCGACGCCAGCATCAAACCGCTGTACGGGCGGCAAGAAGGTGCCGAACTGGGCTACAACCCGCACAAGCCCGGGCGCCCAAGCCAAGTGCTGCACACCTACTGGGTGGGCAACCTGCGTCTGGTGCTGGACGTGCAGGTCAACTCTGGCAAGCAACACACCAGCGTGCACGCCAAGGCGGGGCTGGCCCGGCTGCTCGACGAGCTCGGCGACAGATGCCCGGCGCTGGTACGCGGGGACTGCGGCTACGGCAACGAGGGCATCCTGGTCGAGCTGGAGCAACGCGGCCAGCCCTACCTGCTACGGCTGCGCCAGACCAAGAAGGTGCAGCGCCTGGTGGCCCGGCAGTTCAGCCGCATGGACTGGAGCCGGGCGGACGCGCAGGGCTGCCAGGTGGTCGAGGACTGGCTCAGGCTGGACGGCTGGAGCGCCAAGCGGCGCGTGGTCATCGTGCGCAAGCGCATCAGGGAGGGTGTCGCGCGCGAACGGCGCGACGAGCGAGGGCAACTGGGCCTGGCGCTGGCGGACATGGCAGTACTCGACGGCCAGCGGCTGTGGGAATACTCGGTGCTGGTCACCGATGTGGCCTACCCACTGGAGGCCGTGGCGCAGTTGTACCGTGACCGCGCCGACTGCGAGAACGGCTTCGACGAACTGAAGAACCAGTTGGGGCCTGGGTGGCTTCACCACGCAGGATCTCAACCGCTGCCAGACCACGGCCAGGGCGGGGGCGTTGGTTTGCAACTGGTGGAGTTGGTGTTGCCGCGCTGCGCATCCCGGCGCCAAGCTGGAAACTACTGGCGGCGGTGGGCAAGGCGGCCAGTCACGCCGGGCAGACCCAGTTGTACCTCACGCCGTTGCACGCCAAGCCGAAAACCATCAGGACGCTGATCGCCAATGTGCGTGCGGCCTTGCAGCACGTGAGGGCCATTGCGGAGCAGTTGCCCGCGAGCGACCCCTGGGCCACGCTGCTGCGCTACATCTGCCAGCGCATCGCACCGTCGATCAGCCCAGTTTCACCCACGCCAGCGCTCCAACACGGGTTGACTGCGGGATTTAGGGTGATTGGTTCAGACGACGTCGATCGGCGTCGTCACCACCCGCCTGTATCTGCCCATCACCTCCGGCTCGACGCCCAACCAGGCCGCCACCGTCTCGGGTTCGAAGCCCCGACGCAGCTGCCGCAGGGCAAAGGTATGCCGCAGCCGGAACGAGCCGCCCTCGCTGCTGTCGATGCCGGCGTCTTCCAGTACCTTCTTGGCGCACTTGTAGTGCGACTCCTTGTGCCAATGCTTGCCCGTACGCGTCGACGGGAAGAGATGGTCGCCCTCGATGCGGGCCTCGGCACGAACCTGCAGCCAATGTTGCAGCAACTCTCCCGCCCACGGCGCGATCGGTGTTTCGCGCGCGGATGAATTCCCATCGCCCGGTACGGAGACTTTCCAGGGCCGATCGCGAACGCGGCCGCCACGCGAGATCGGGGACGCCACGGTGAGTGCGCGGACGTCGCCTGGCGTCAAGCCGCCGCCCAACTGCAAAGCGACCGCGCACCGATTGCGAAGTTCCTGCCAGGTGAAGGCAGCATGGCTGTCGCGCCGGGAGCCTGCGAGTCCGGGCCGCGGCCGCGCGTTCGACAGGAACGTGATCAGGTGCTTGGCCTCGGCGACCGAAAGAAACTCGGGCAGGGGATCCGCATTGGAAGCCTCCGCATAGCGAACCTCCGGATGAGCAACGAGCCAGTCGGAAGCCGCCGTGTTCGGCCTCTCCCCGGTCTCAACCGCATGGTGGCGCAACACCCGATCGATGAGTCGCACCAGACGAAGCGCATGTCGAGGAGACAGCGACATATCGGAACTCTTGCGCCCGAAACGCGCCGCCTGGAATGCCTGCAGATCGCGCAGGTCAAGCGAAGCCAGGGTCACGCCCGGCGACTGTCCCAGACACCAGGCGGTGAAGGCGCCCCACATGTCGCGATAGACCTGGACAGAAGCGGGCTGACGCAGGGATCCCGATGCCCGCTGACCGTCCAGCCACCGCTCGAACGCGAGGCGATGGATGTCGGAGGGGGTTTCGTCGAAGAGGGAAAGGGAGGGCATAAATACGCTAACGGCCGGCGACCTGGTGTTTGACGACTTGCTGGATTGATACGGAACGTGTGCGCATGGTCATCACTGGGCTGGGCAATGTTAAAGCGGTTTGCCGTTAGCGTAAATCTCGCAACCCCGCCYTACTTCAAGCAAAGCCGTAAGCCCATGCTTTGCTGACCGCATTCAAGAATGTGTAGCGGCAGCTGTCGGTTCCCGGACGATCACCCCGGTTTGGCCTTCATCGCCGCAATCGGCTCGAAAAGGACGAATTGGCGGACGGACCGCGCCGACGCCGAGGCGGCGGCCTCGATGATTTCGAGCGTCCGTGGGTTCGCTCCTGGACTGACTCCATCAAGTTTGTCTTCGCGACCGCGCTTGATGAAGTGAGCGCGGCCGAGACCAGCGCTAAACGACAAGATCATCAAGTTCTTGACCGACAAGGGCAGCGCGAGCCGCAAGGCCATCACGGTCGAATGCTTCGGCGGCCACCTGTCCATGCACAAGATCGACGCGGCGTTGGACGAGTTGGTGTCGATCACGCCCGCGCCCATCGAAGTCGAGACTGTGCCGACGACCGGCCGCGCCGCAAAGATTTACCGCTTGATGCGCGCGAACAAAGCGAATGTAACGAAGGATCAACAACGACGCGGCATACCGCCTGATTCACATGTCGGCGAACTTTGCGAACCTCGCGAAGAAAACCACCTCGCGGCGATCGACCCCGAGTCCTTGGGTCGCAATGTTCGCAGTGAGCAAGAACAGGCCGAAACCCGCATGGATATTGATCCTTCGCCAAGTTCGCCAGCCCAAATGAAAACCGGGGTCCATGAACGTCCGGCAACTGCCGACGTCGAGGAGTTCTGATGAAACCAGGATACGTCCTCGAAGTGCTTTGGGGCTTTGGCTTCACCGTCACGATCGGTGCCGGCGATCGGCTGTCTGCATCTTGGGGTCCTTGGATCGCACTAGCAGTAGCGAGCGACCTCATACCGCCGAGCATTGGGGCCTGAGGGGACTCGTTACGGCGAGGCCCCTCAAGGTCGGACGTGTAACCTCTGGGTCGCCTGCGCGAGTGGGCAGCGCGCGTGTTCCCGAGCTCAGCGCGAACTCGATGTGTTGGTCATTGCAGCGCCTCCAAAAATTCATGAGAGGCAATCGCCGTGCTGCAGCACTGCCTCACCTCGCGTGAGGAAGCCAAGCTGCAGAGGGCCCTCGACATGGGCGCGGACCACGCGATCCACAGCGCGACGCGGGATGTGGCGAAGCGGGCCATGGCGCTCACGGGCGGACACGGCGTTGACGTGGTCGTCGAGAACGTGGGCGCCGTGGTGTGGTCCGGCGCGATGAAGTCACTGGTGCGCGGCGGCCGCCTCGTGACCTGCGGCGCCACCAGCGGCGACCAGCCGCCGGCGGACCTGCGACGCAACTTCATTCGGCAAGTGCAGATCCTGGGCTCGACGCTGGGCGATCTCCACGAGTTCGGCGGCTTGCTCTCGCTGGTCGAGCGCAGCGGCATGCGTCTTGTCATCGACGCCGACYACCGGCTCGAAGAAGCGCACGCGGCCCTGGACGCCTGGCGTCGGGAGAGCAGTTCGGCAAGGTGGCCATCACCATCGAACGGCTTTAGGGCCAGGGGCACGCCGCAGCCGGGTGGTGCATTTCAGCCGCGCCTCCCACGCGGTCACGCCGGCGATCGGCAGGCTGGCCGCTCCCGGCAACGACGGCCGTCCGGCTTCTTGACGACGAGGGTAAGAACTGCCGTACCTTGCCCGCAAATCGTCACCGCTTGCGGGAATTTTTCCTTTGGAAATCAATAGCTTACTTCGGATAGCTGCCGCTCACGAAAGCGCCTCGACGGAGACGGCTGATGGTCGACCTTTTTTGGCGCGGCGGTTCCGATGCAACTCGCCGCCGACTGGGGCTGCGGCGCTCCTAGGCCCGGAAAAAGACGGACACGACGCGGGGGACTGAGTAATATGGAAGTTGTCAATTTGGTTGGCTTGCAGCCAGATTCCACGATGCTCGATGCCAGCGGAGTTACGTCTTTGCGGCTCACAAAGATCTTGTTCGGGTTCCTGCTGCTGTGCGTCGCGAACCTGTTCGCGTCGTCGTTTGCTTGCGCGCAATCTACCGATGCCACGTCGGCC
>NZ_JBFUIU010000436.1:0-7693 GCF_056401695.1 Variovorax sp. P4_D9 | reverse complement strand
ACCTTCTTGCGACTCGACGAAGGCCCCAGTCCGGCCCGCCGCTGCAACATGGGTGGAAACCTGGTTTCCACCGCAATGGAGAATCAAAATGGCTAGCACCCGCAAGCGCCTGGAAGCACTGACGGCCGGTCTGTCGATCCCTGAGGTTCCGCCCGCGGCGGCGCCCAACGCACCCCCGGCCGCGCCGGCGCACCCGAGCTTCCCGGGCGCCGCGGCCGTCGTGGAAACCAGGTTTCCACCGGCGCACATCGGGCATCCTGCGCCCCGCACGGGGCCCGGCCAGATGCTGGCCTTTCGCGGGCAGATGCAGGCCGTCGAGGGCGAGCTGTCTACGCTGCGCGAGCGTCTGCGCCAGTACGACGGCTCGACGCCCACACGCAAGCTGGACCCGGTGACCATCCAGCCGACACGCTGGGCCAACCGCCATGCGGCCTCGTTCGAGAACGCGGATTTCGCGGGCCTCAAGGCCGACATCGAGCAGGCCGGTGGCAACGTGCAGCCAATCCTGGTGCGGCCCGTGCCGGACCAGGCCGACCGCTATGAGCTGGTGTTCGGGCATCGGCGCCACCGCGCCTGTCTGGAGCTCGGTATCCCGGTGCTGGCCGCCATCTGGGTCGACGAACTGGGCGATGCCGAGCTGTTCGCGGCGATGGACCGGGAGAACCGGGAGCGCGCCGATCTTTCGCCCTACGAGCAGGGAATGATGTACCAGCGCGCGCTGGACGAGCATCTGTTTCCGACCCAGCGCCAGTTGGCGGAGAAGCTGGGCGTGAGCCACACCTGGGTTCGCAAGGCCCTGATCGTGGCGCAGTTGCCATCGGCGGTGGTCGAGTGCTTTCGCAGCCCGCTGGAAATCCAGTACCGGCATGCGGAGCAACTCAACGCGGGCCTGGAGAAGGATCGCCGAGCGGTGCTCAAGAAGGCCGAGAAAGTGCGGGGTCAGAAGCTGGTGCCAGCCGGCGTGGTGGCCCGCCTCCTGGGTCTCGACTTGAGCGCAAAGGCCGAGAAGATTGCGATCCGGAGCGAAGGCAAGTCGGTGGGGTCGTGTCAGCGTGCCGTGAACGGGACCGTGACCATCAGCCTGCTGCCAAGCGCGATCACCGACGTGCAGCCCGAGGCGCTTTCGGCCTCGATTTCGGAAGTCCTGGCCAAGCTCCGCGGACTGACCTAGGGGAGCAGGCAGGCGCAATGTGAGTGCCGTTGGGAAACTTATGCCGGCATGCGCAGGGATCCACGACGGAGTGGAAGGACGACGATGGCAAGCGCTTCGTCAGCGTCATCGACCGGGAGGGGAGGACCGACCTTGTCGCTAGACCAGCCGACGAGCGAGCCGCGCAGCGCCAACGCCGGCCACGATGAATGACACCTTCGTGGGCAGCAAGGTCTGCCGCCCACGCAGACCGGATGAGGGCGCAAGGGTCGATGCGACAGTCTTCGTATGAAGTGAATGCTTACACGCCAGGATCACCGTCGGATAGCCGCCGCAGAGCTGGACTACCGCGGCCGGATGCAGGCGGTGGAGGGTGGATCGTCCCATCCCGAGCGCCTGCGCCAGGACGACGGCTTCGATGCCAAGACGCAACCCGGCGAACTGAGCCCGCCGCGCACGTGTGTAGCTCAACCGCCAATCCGCCAAGCCCACCGCAGGAGGCTGGGTGCGGGGTCAGAAGATGGCGTCGGCTGCCGTGGTGGCCTGAGCCCGCTTCGCGCTTGATCGCTGCGCATCACGTGAAGCGCTCGGCCTGAATTTCCTCAAGGTTCTGGGCAAGCTCCACGGACTGGGGCAGGGCCGCGGGCAGCCGCAATGTGAGTGCCATTGGGAAATTCCGCTGCGCCTGGCCTTGGCCCGCGACGTCTGTCGATGCGCCTGCCGCGGCTTACCGTCTGGGCATGCGGCCAGCTCGCAACAGGACGGAACGCCGGTGCCCGCATCTAGCCCTGTTCGCTTTGATTCAGGGAGCGGCCACGTAAGTCCTTGATTTAATTCAATTTCTGGTTGAGTAACGAAGTTACTCCTGACTGTGACACTGCTTTTCTGCATTGATGATTATGTGGATTATCATCAGCCAGAATCGCCGAAGCCCCAGCCCCCGCTCGGCATGAAAAGGGCGTGCCGTTTCGCACACACTGGGGGCGCGAGGCGCAACCGTCCAGCTTTTAATCGGCTATCTTCGTTATCGATGACCACCCTGCCTACGCCGTCCCAGATTGCAAACCTCGACGACGAGCGCCTCGAGCAGCTCGCCACGGGCTGGCGCGCGCAGGCGCTGCGCGGCGACAGGGGGGCGTTTGGCGTTGCGCACGCCTTCGAGGTCGAGCGGCGAAGGCGGCTGCGCGAGAGCGAGCTGCAGCAGCTCGAGCCCCTGGAGCCCGTCGCGCCGCCCAAGCCGTGGTGGAAGTTCTGGTGACCAGGCAACACGGCCCGCCTGCAAACCCCAAAAAGGGCAAGGTCGGGCAGCACCGAAAGCTGCACCGCGGTCATTTCGCCTTCATGCGAGCGCTGGCCCACGGTCTGGACGAGCGCGCGAGCTGGGACCGATACCTGCGGCTGGAAGGCGAGCACACCGACCTCAGAACCGTCCGGCGCACGATTGCCTGGATCCGCGACGAGTTTGCGGCGGCCGCCAAGCGCGAGCACAAGCCCGGAACCGCGCGACTGATCCTGCTCGATCCCGATCGCTTCACGTCGGCGCCGGCGCTGCCGAGCCTGGCCGAGTTCGCGGCGGCGCAGGGCATGGAGGATTTCTCCGAAGCGGAGCAGATCGAGGCCTACGAAGCCGCCTACAAGACGGGGGGCGGGGAGGGCAGCGCGTCAGACCGGCCATCGCGCCGCGCCCGCGTGATCGACCACCAGCTGCAGGCGCTGCGATGGCTCGAGGGCCTGGTGGTGCAGGATGCGCGGCCCACCGACAGCGTCGCGGCATGGCTCAACCCTTCGCTGGCCGCCCGGCTCGAGCGCGGCGGCGTGCCGACGCTTTTCGCGCTGGTCGAACACATCAACGGCATTGGCGCTCGGTGGTGGGTGCGGGTGCCCGGCATCGGTGAACTCAAGGCTGCCCGGATCCTGGATTGGCTGCATGCGAACGAGCAAGCCCTTGGAATGCGTGTGGGTGCTCACGTCGCGCACCCGCGTGCGCAGGTAGCGCGGACCACGTTGGCCGCCGTGGTGCCTGCGGCGACGGCCATCGTGCCCTACGAAAAGTTCGTGCTGCCGGCTGATCTGGACGGCCGTGCAGGCCGCTATCGCGCGCCGCGCGAGAAGTGCCTGCTCATCGCCGCCAACGACCACGAGGCCATCAGCGCGTGGCTGGCATCCAAGCGGCCGACGGATTCGATGGGTGGTGCGACCGGCGAGCTCTCCTCGACCCAGCGGTCGTATCGCAAGGAAGCCGAGCGTTTACTGCTCTGGTCGATCCTCGAACGCAAGAAGGCGCTGTCCTCGCTGTCGCTCGAGGACGCCACCGCCTACCGCAGCTTCCTTGCCGATCCGCCGCCCGCCTGGTGTGGCCCGCGACATCACCAGCGCTGGTCGCCGATGTGGCGGCCGCTGGAAGGAGCGTTGACACCGGTGGCGCTGCGGCAGTCGCTGATCATCTTGAAAAGCTTGTTTGCTTTCCTGTTGGGCCAGGGCTACGTGGTGGGCAACCCGTTCGCTGCGGTGGCGCTGCCACCGAATCCCCAGCGTCCGCTGGGTTCGAGCCGCACCCTGACGTTTGCGCAATGGGACCACATCGATGTCTTGCTGCGGGACCATATCGACACGGAACCAGGGCGGCGCCTTCGGCGCGCCATGCGCTGGCTCTATGCGACCGGGCTGCGCCTGGCCGAGATCACGAACGCGAGGTGCGAAGACCTGGAGCCCGCCGAAAATCTCGCGGCCGATGGATCCAAGGCGCCCGACTGGCTGCTGTCCGTCATCGGCAAGGGCGGGCGCAGCCGGCAGGTGCCCGTGCCCGCTGAATTGGTCGACGAGTTCGGCGACGAGCTGGCGCGGCATGACTTCGATCGGCAGGTCAGCGCCGTCAGCAATCGGGGCATTCATGTGATGGCGCGCTTCGACTCGGGGCTCGCACGGCCGGCAGGCTGGTCCGCTTCAGGGCTCTACCAGGCGATCAAGGCGTTCCTCGCGCATGCGGCCGACAAGCTTGAAGGTGTCGATGCGCAGCAGCTCAGGAAAGCCAGCACGCACTGGTTGCGGCATTCGCATGGCTCGCATGCGCTGCAGGGTAGGGAAGGGCAGGCGCCGGTACCGATTCAGGTGGTGCAGAACAACCTCGGGCACGTGTCGGTAGGGACCACGTCCATGTATTTGGTGCAGTTTCCTGCTATGCGCTCCGAGCCCAAGCCGGCCGCGCCGACAGCCGAACCGAACCAAGTCGGCTCAACATAACAGTCTCATGATCGTCATCCCCGGCGGCCACTGGGGCCGCCATTCATCTGGGAGACGACCATGGAACTGCCCAAGTCTGAAGTGCCGGAATGCTTGTCGTTGGATCAGCTTTGCACCGGCGCCTTGCGCGAACTTGAGAGGCTCGGCTACAGCAGAAGAATGCTCACGCGCTATCGAACGGTCTGGCAGCGCCTGTCGGCATTCGCGAGTGAGCTGAACCTGCAAGGCCAATACTCCACGGACCTCGCGATTCGCTTTGAACAGGCCTACGGGCTGCGCGATGGCGAGTCGACCGAACGAGAGGAGGCTTGGCGCCGGCACCTCGTCTTCTGCGTCAGGGTGCTTGACGACTATGCACGCACGGGTGGCATCGACCGCTTCCTCACGGATATGAAGAAGCTCCAGATCCCGCCGTCGATGGAGAAGCCGCTGAGCTCCTTCGAACGATATGGGCGAGAGCGGCGCCATCTGCGCGCATCGACGCTGCAACAACGAATCCGCGTGGTCGCGACCTTCTTGGCCTTCCTCGGGACGAGGAACGTAGTGATCTTCGATCAGATCCGGCCGGACGACATCGAGGCTTTCGTCACTTCGCGGCAGCACATGACGAAGAAGAGCATCGCCCGGATCGTCTCTGACCTCAGGTCGTTTTTTCAGTTCCTGTTCATGCGAGACGTGTTGCCTCGTGACTTGGGTGCCGTTCTCCCCAGGATCCGGGTAGTGCGCGAAGCCACCATCCCGTCGGTGTGGGAACCAGCGCTCGTTGCCAAGCTGCTCGATTCTGTCGACCGTAGTTCGCCCAAGGGGAAGCGCGACTTCGCGATCCTGCTGCTGGCGTCGCGCCTGGGACTACGCGTCGGCGACATCCGATCGCTGACGCTTGAGGGTCTCGACTGGGATGCCGCCACGATTCGCTTCGCTCAGTGCAAGACCGGTGCGCCACAGTGCTTGCCGCTGGACGAAGAGGTCGGTCAGGCGTTGATCGACTACTTGAAGTTCGCTCGACCGCACGTCGAGCATCGCGAAGTGTTTCTGACGCTGACGCCACCATACGAGCCGTTTTCGGATCACGACAGCCTCGATCGGGTTGTCAACGACTGGAGGCGCCTCGCGAGCATCGAGTTCCGCAGCAGGCAGCGACACGGATTGCACTCGCTGCGTCACACGCTGGCGACGAGGCTTCTGCGAGCCGAGACGCCCTTCCACGTGATCTCCGATGTCCTGGGCCATGCATCGGTCGCGTCGACGCTGATCTATGCCAAGGCCGACGTGGAGATGCTGCGCTGCGCCGCGCTGAACACCGAGGAGATGCGCCATGTCGAATGAACTCTCCACTCCAGACCACCACAGTCCACTGGCACCGCTCATGGAGCGATACGTCCAGGAGCGCCAGGCTTGCGGGTACCGATATGACGAAGCTCGCCGGATACTGGCGCGTCTCGACCGATTCCTTTGCGAGCACGGCCTCGACAAGCGCGAGTTACCTCGAGCCCTGTACCGGACATGGCTCATGAGGCAGCCAAACGAGAGCGTCGGGACGCAGCAAGCTCGCGTGTCGCTGGTTCGGCAGTTCGCGCTGTACATGTGTCGCCACGAGTACCCGGCCGACGTACCGGACAAGTCGTTCACCGCGAAGCCGACGACCTTCTTTATGCCCCGCGTGTTCACGCGCGCCGAGGTTGCGCAACTGCTGCGGGCTGTCGATGGGCTCACACCCTCGGCGAGAGCGCCGCTGCGCCATCTCGTGATGCCTGAGCTCTTTCGCCTCTTGTACGGTTGCGGACTCCGACTCAGCGAGGCGCTGCACTTGCGCGTTGGGGACATGGACCTCGTGCAGGGTGTCATGACGATCCGTGACACCAAGTTCGGCAAGAACCGGCTGGTGCCGCCAGCCCTGGCGCTGGTGCAACGCCTTCAGAGGTACGCGGACGCCCTCGGGCCCCGACCGCCAGACGCCTACTTCTTCCCCTCGGAAGGTGGACGCCCCTGGAGCCTCAGTGGCGTCTACCATCTGTTCCGTAAGCTGCTCATGCGCTGCGGGATTCCGCATGGCGGCCGAGGCAAGGGGCCGCGGGTCCACGATCTGCGCCACAGCCATGCCGTTCACACTCTGCTGCACTGGTGTCGCGAGGGCGCTGACCTCGACGCGAAGCTTCCAGTGTTGGCCACATACCTGGGCCATCAGTCGCTCCAAGGGACTCAGCACTACTTGCATCTGACGGTTGAGTTGTTTCCCGAGGTCGTCAAGCGCGCCAACGCCGCCTTTGAAGACGTCATCCCGCGGAGGCCATCATGAAGCCCACCGATCTGTCGACGCATGTCACCGATTTCCTGACCCGCTACCTGGCTGGGCAGCGCAATCTGAGCCCGAATACCATCAAGGCCTACCGCGACGTGTTCGTTCTGCTGCTGCGGTTCAGCCGCGACGTGCGTGGCGTTGCCGTGGAACGTTTGTCGCTCGCCCAGCTTGATGTGCCGTTCGTCGAGGCCTTCTTGGATCATCTGGCCAACGCCCGGCATTGTTCGGTCCGCACGCAAAACCAGCGGCTCGCCGCGCTGCATTCCTTCTTCCGGTACGTACAGTCGGAGGTGCCTGAGCGATTACTGCAATGCCAGAAGATCCTGGCCATTCCGCTGCAGCGACACCCGCAGCCCAGCGTCGGATATCTCTCCAAGGATCAACTCGTGCAGGTTCTCGCACACCCCGACGCGACGACGGTGCAGGGTCGTAGGGACGCGGTCCTGCTGAGCGTCTTGTACGACACGGGTGCACGCGTCCAGGAGTTGATCGATTTGGACGCCGGCGACGTGCGCCTGACATCGCCTGCGCAGATCCGCCTCATGGGCAAGGGCCGCAAGGTCCGCGTCGTACCTTTGATGGATGCTACGGCACAACTACTTCGCGATCACATGCGAGAGCACGGCCTGGACCGACCCGAACGCATACGCGATCCGCTGTTTTGCAATCGTTGGGGCGAGCATTTCTCGCGCTCGGGTATTCGCTGCCTTCTGCAACGGCATGTTGCACCTGTTGGCTGCACCCACCCGGATTCCATCCAGGCGGTGAGCCCGCATCGGTTGCGCCACACCAAGGGCATGCACCTACTTCAAAGCGGCGTTCCGTTGGAGATGATCCGTGACTTTTTGGGGCATGTCGATGTGAAGACGACGCAGATCTACGCGCGAGCAAATCTCGAGATGAAGCGCAAAGCGCTCGAGAAGGTCGCCGACGAAGCGCTCGTTCCGACCATCCCCTCGTGGCAGAAGAACAAGACCCTGCTCGACTGGCTGCATTCCCTGTAG
>NZ_JBFUIU010000435.1:0-7717 GCF_056401695.1 Variovorax sp. P4_D9 | reverse complement strand
GTACTACGAGGCTCGCGACCTGGTCGTGAACATGATCAACTTCAAAAAGCCGGTGATCTCGGCAATTCACGGGCCGGCGGTCGGCGCCGGATTGGTGGTCGCGATGCTGGCCGACATTTCGATCGCCGCAAGGACCGCCAAGATTGTCGACGGCCACACCCGTCTCGGAGTGGCGGCCGGCGATCATGCGGCCATGGTGTGGCCTTTGTTGTGCGGCATGGCCAAAGCAAAGTACTACCTGATGACCTGCAAGCACCTCTCTGGAGAAGAGGCAGAGCGCATTGGCTTGGTATCGCTCTGCGTCGACGACGAGAGTTTGCTGGAGACGGCGCGTCTAACGGCGCGCGAGCTCGCTGCTGGCGCCCAGGAAGCGATCGGCTTCACCAAGTATTCGCTTAACGGTTACTGGCGTCAGCTGGCGCCCATTTTCGACACCTCGCTTGCGCTGGAGTTTCTCGGATTTGGCGGTCCCGAGGTAAAGGAGGGCGTCAAGTCCTATCGCGAGCGTCGMCCCCCCAAGTTCGTCTGAAGCGGTCGGAGGATCTCATGACACTCCAGACAATGGAAGGCAGCACGATGACGCGTAGCACATCACTACCCGCAGAGATAGAGAGTTATCTCGCGTCATGGAACGCTGCCGGTTCGGTGTGGGACTGCGAACGCTTGGCCGAGTGCTTCACCGAAGACGGTCTGTTCTTCGGCGGACGCCCGACCCACTCCGTTGGGCGGCACGCGATTGAGGCGTACTTCCGCTCTTTACATCGGAACAATCTCTTCGTGCATGCTGAGGTTGCGCGAGCAGCACGTGTTCAACCTGGAACCGGATTGCTTGGTCGCACAGGGCTTTGGAGACTTCTCCTTTTTGCTTTCCGACGGGCTGCAAACGCGCTCCGTCGTGCGCACGACCCTCGTTCTCCTCAGGCAACAGGACCGATGGAAGGCGCGCCTTCAGCATATTGCCCCTATCCCGAAAAACCCGCCCCTCGGACGGGAGGACTGAATGAGCCACCTCGAACCCAATACCTGGCAACCTACGCCGACCGACCGCGAGTTCTCCGGCGTCGCGCAACTCATGCGCGCCTTGGGCGCAACCAGTTACGACGACATGCTGGTTCGATCTACTGCCGATCCACTGCGCTACTGGAGGACCGCGATGCAGCACTGCCGCATCGTGTGGGACACGCAGCCGGACGGATACATGGACGACAGCGAGGGACGCGAGTTCCCGCGCTGGTTTCCCGGAGGTCGCCTCAACTGGGTCAACACAGTACTCGCCTGGTCCAAGCGGCCGGAGACTGCCGGACGGACGGCCATCATTGCCGAGCGCGAGGACGGCCATCTCAAGACTTTGAGCTACTCGGAACTTGAGGTCGTCGTGCGCGAGTTCGCCGAAGGGCTGTCCCGGCTTGGGGTGTCGCGTGGCGACTGTGTCGGCCTCCTGATGGAGAACGGCGTTGAGGCCTCCGTCTCGCTGCTGGCCATCGCGTCACTAGGCGCCATAGTCGTGCCGCTATTCAGCGGCTTCGGCGTGGATGCGGTCGTGGCGCGGCTTTCCGCGGCTCAGGCCTCCGTGCTGCTGGCGTCCACCGGATTCGCCCGCCGCGGCAAGCGTGTGGCTGTGGAGTCGACGGTGCGTGAAGCGTGGTCTCAGCTGCCCGCGCTGAAGAAGGTTGTGTGGAAATCGTCACCCCCGCAGGAGCGCAGTGGGCCGCGGGAGCTCGAGTGGCAGGACGTTATCGATAGCGGTCGAGGGTCGACGCGCGTTCCGATGGTTCTCGGTCCCGACGATCCCTTCATGGTCATTTACACGTCTGGAACTACCGGAAAGCCCAAAGGCGTGGTCCATACGCACGGAAGCTTTCCGATCAAGATTGCGCACGACGCCGTGGTGCATTTCGACGTGCGACCCGGCGACGTTTATTGCTGGCCCGCCGATATGGGCTGGATCGCGGGTACGCTCGTACTCAGCATGGCGCTCTTGCGCGGTGCGACTCTGGTTTGCTACGACGGTGCGCCAGACTTCCCTGACTGGTCGCGGATGTCTCGACTTGTTGAGCGGCACCAGGTTACTCACTTCGGTTCGGCGCCTACGCTGATCCGCGGGATGGCGAGCAACGAAGAAGTCGCTTTGCGCGGTGACCTGTCCAGCGTACGCCTGCTGATCACGGCCGGGGAGGGGATCGATCCCGAACATTTCACCTGGTTCCAGCGCAGCTTCGGCCGCGGCACTCAGCCCCTCATCAACTATACGGGCGGGACAGAAGTTTCTGGGGCGTTGCTGGCAAGCGTGCTCCTTCGGCCTATCCCGCCGAGCGGCTTCAATACCGTGTCACCCGGCATTGACGTGGACGTGGTGGACGCCGCCGGCAAGTCACTGACCGGAACCGTGGGAGAACTCGTCGTACGCCAGCCGTTCGTGGGTATGACCCGTTCATTCTGGAACGACCGTGAGCGTTATCTGGAGACCTACTGGCGGGCGATCCCGGGCCTGTGGGTGCATGGCGACTTGGCGCTGCGCCGCGAAGACGGCAACTTCTTCATGATGGGCCGCTCGGACGACACGCTGAAGGTGGCTGGCAAGCGCCTGGGCCCTGCGGAGGTTGAGGAGGTCGTGCTGGAACTGCCGCAGGTTGCCGAGGCCGCCGCCATTGGTGTCAGTGATCCCGACAAGGGGCAGCGGCTGGTTGTTTTCCTCGTGCTCGCGCCGAATGCCGAGACAGACCTCATCGACGTCGCGCAACAGGTGACACAGCATATCGATAAGCGCTTGGGACGGCCTTTCAGACCAAGCGCGGTGCACTGCGTTGCTCAGTTGCCCAAGACCCGCAGCTCCAAGATCATGCGGCGCGTCATCCGCAGTGTTTATTGCGACCAACCACCCGGCGATCTCTCGTCTCTGGACAACCCATCCGCGCTGGACGAGATTCGCGCGGCTGCCGTCCGGCCTGAAGCATGAGCGATCCATCAGTGCCGCGGGCATTGCCCCGTTGCAGTCGCGAGGCACGAGTTCGCGGCTGTCGTCTGATCGCCGGCGATTGATTTGAAACCGAATTGAGAGGAAGCACAAATGGACCTAGGACTAACCGGAAAGGTGGCGATCGTCACGGGCTCTGCCCGTGGGCTCGGTGCGGCGACGGCTCGCCGCTTGGCACAGGAAGGTGCGCACGTCGTGGTCACCGACATACTGAGCGAGCAGGCCGAGGCCACGGCGCAATCGCTTCGAGCAGCGGGCCTATCGGCGCACTGTGTCGTTGCGGACGTGACCCGTGCCGGCGATGTAGAGCGCCTTGTAGCGGAGGCGGTTGAGCGCTTCGGCGGCGTGCACGTTCTCGTCAACAACGCTGGTTTCCCGCGCGACAGGTATCTCGTGAAGATGTCGGAGGAAGATTGGGATCTCGTGATCGGCGTCATGCTCAAGGGAGCGTTCCTCACCACTCGGGCCGTGATGCCGAAGATGATCGAGCAGGGCTGGGGGCGAGTCGTGAACATCAGCTCACGCGCGCATCTGGGCAACCCCACACAAGCGAACTATTCGGCGGCAAAGGCAGGGCTGATTGGCATGGCGAAGGCGCTTGCCCAGGAAGAGGGCCGCTATGGAATCACGGTGAATTGCGTTGCCCCTGGTTTCATGGAGACGGAAATGGTGCAGGCCCTTGCGAGCTACGAGGCCATCAAGACGCGCGCCATCGAAGCGCAGCCGATCAAGCGGGTAGGGCGGCCTGAGGACATTGCAAATGCTGTGGCCTTCCTGGCGAGCGAAGCCGCGGGCTTCATCACTGGCGAGGTCTTGCACGTCACCGGTGGACGGTACGGTTGAAGGAGGCTGGAAAATGAGAAGAGCTGCGATTGTTTCTCCCCTGCGCTCCCCGGTTGGGGCCTTTGGCGGCGAGCTGCGCTCGGTGTCCGTCGAGGAACTCGGCGCCACAGTCGCGCGTGCGATCGTCGAGCGAACCCGACTCGACCCGGCCCGCATCGACGACGTCGTCTTCGCCCAGAGTTACACGAACGGCGAGACACCGTGCACCGGCCGCTGGGTGGCGCTGCAGGCCGGCTTTCCGATCGAGGTGGCAGGGATGCAGCTCGACCGACGTTGCGGAGGAGGGCTGCAAGCAGTGGCAACCGCCGCCATGATGGTTCAGACCGGCGCCGCCGACGTTGTGATGGCTGGTGGCGTCGAAAGCATGAGCAATGTCGAGTACTACACAACCTCGATGCGCTGGGGCAGTCGCGCGGGGTCCGTTGCGATGCACGACCGGTTGGACCGCGGGCGCGAACGATCTCAGCCGGAATCGCGCTTCGGCCGCATCAGCGGGATGATCGAGACAGCGGAGAACCTGGCCCGCGACTTTTCCATTACCCGGGAGGAAGCAGACGCCTACGCAGCGAGGAGCCAGCGCCGTGCTGCGGCGGCCTGGGAGTCTGGCAAGTTCGCGGCTGAGGTTGTATCGGTCGCAGTGCCGCAGCGCAAAGGCGCACCGATCATCGTGGATCGCGATGAGGGAATCCGCGGCGACACCACGCTCGAGAGCCTGGCCAAACTGAGGACGGTCGTAAAGGACGGTACGGTGACGGCAGGCAACGCCTGCCAGCAGAACGATGCTGCTGCGGCCTGCTTGGTCGTAGCGGAAGACAAGCTGCATGAGATGGGGCTCGAACCTTCGGCGTGGCTGGTGGGTTGGGCGGCGGCGGGGTGTGAACCTTCGCGCATGGGAATCGGGCCGGTCGCGGCCGTGCGCAAGTTGCTTGCGCGCACCGGGCTGCGGTTGGAGCAGATGGATCTGCTGGAGATCAATGAGGCCTTCGCATGCCAGGTGCTGGCCTGTGTAAAGGCGCTGGACGGTTCAATGTCCGATCTGGAGGACCGACTCAACGTAAACGGCTCGGGAATCTCGCTTGGTCATCCGGTCGGGGCGACCGGTGTGCGGATCATGACGACCCTTCTGCACGAACTCACGCGCCGCGGCGGACGCTACGGCCTGGAGACGATGTGCATCGGCGGCGGACAGGGGTTGGCTGCGGTCTTCGAACGCGCCTAAATACGTATGTTCTTCGGGGCGAACCCCGCCGAGGTTAGTGGCCAGCCCGACCCCTGTATCGCTTCACACATGGCTGTGCAATTTGCTCACGGCGGACGCGCGCAGCCCTTGTGACACTAATTGATAACCAAATAGGAGACATATCGTGAAACTGACGAAAACACGGACCTACCGCGCGTGCGCCCGGCTCTTCGGACTGATGATGCTTTGCTTCGTGGTGAGTATGAACGGTGCGGCCGCGCAGGCTTATCCCGACAAGTCGAAGCCCATCCGCCTGGTCGTCCCGTTCAACGCGGGCAGTTCCGCAGACGCGATTGGTCGTGCACTTGCTCGCGGCATGACCGAAGTTGCAGGCGTCAACGTGGTCGTCGAGAACATGCCTGGCGCGGAGGCTGCGCTCGGAGCACGCGCGGTCAAGCAAGCAGCGCCCGACGGGTACACGCTATTGCTGACGACGCTGTCCACGCATGCGGTCAATCCGCACATGATCCCTAATCTGCCGTACGACGCCGTCAAGGATTTTGTGCCCATCACCGGCGTGTCCAAGGGACCATTGGTGGTAGCCGTTGGACCCAAGTTCCCGTTTGCCTCGGCTCGCGAGTTCTTCGATGCCGCGCGCGCGAACCCGGGAAAATACACCGTCGGCAGTGCTTCGGCTACGACGCGCTTGGCCGGCGAGATGCTGGCGCAGGCGGCCGGAGTCCAACTGCTGGCGGTGCCCTACAAGAGCTTCGGCGACCTGATGACGAACATGATTGCCGGGGACATCCACCTCATGATCATCGATATTGGGACGATGAAACCCTTTGTCGCCTCGGGCATCCGCCCGCTGCTCAATGTGAGTGGCAAGCGTATCGCCGCCTACCCGAACGTGCCCACAGCCCAGGAGGAGGGGATGCCCTCCTACGAGGTGTCGGTCTGGACGGCAACTTATTTCCCTGCGAACACGCCCCCAGGCAATGTGGCAACGATGCGTGAGATGCTCAACGGGGCGATGAAGACGAAATATGTCACGGACGTGTTGGCCTCGTTCTCGCTCGAGCCGATGCCGCTCACTGGCCAGGCCTTTGACGCCTTCCAGCGCACAGAGTTCGAGAAATGGGGCAACGCGGTGAAGGCCGCAAACTTGGGTCCAAAGCAATGATGATCAGAACCGCCATCCGTAGGACCGGGAGGCCCCCTTGTCACGGTTGCAGTGAGTCGAACTGATGGAGATCTTCGACTACATCATCATCGGTGCCGGCTCGGCCGGTTGCGTGCTTGCGCGACGTCTCAGCGAGAATCCCGACAACCAGGTTTTGCTGCTCGAAGCCGGCCCGAAGACAGACCGATTCTGGGTCCACACGCCTGCCGGGATGGCCAAGCTGTTCTGGCATAAGGAGCTGAATTGGAACTACATGACCGAGCCAATGCAGGCCCTCGGTGGACGGCCAATGTACTGGCCGCGTGGTAGGGGCCTAGGGGGCTCAAGCTCAATCAACGGGATGATTTACATCCGAGGTCACAGATCTGATTTCGACAGTTGGGAGCGAATGGGCAATCAGGGCTGGGGATACTCCGACGTGCTTCCGTACTTCAAGGGCATCGAGCACAACGAGAGAGGCCCTGACGAATACCGCGGCGTAAACGGTCCGCTTTGGATCAGCGACCCGTCCCTGAAATCTGCGAGTTCATTTGACTTTATCGAGTCGGCGGAGAAGCTGGGCATTCCTCGGACMGAAGACATAAACGGAGAACTGCATGACGGTGTGGGTTTCATGCAGCACACAATTCGCGACGGTCGCCGGCAGTCCGCATATATTGCGTTTGTTGAGCCCAACTTACACCGGCCCAATCTCACGGTCCGCACGGGATGCCAAGTGCAACGCGTCATTATTGAAGGAAATCGCGCTACGGGGGTGGAGGTCGTGCGCGGTGATTCGAAGCAAGTTATTTCCGCCGCGAGAGAAGTCATCGTATCTGCTGGCTCCATCGTCTCACCGCAGTTGCTTATGCTGTCCGGCATCGGACCCGCCGCCCAACTACAGGCGCACGGCATTCCGCAGGTCCAGGAGTTGCCGGGGGTTGGCGCCAATCTGCAAGACCATTTCTACGTCCATACGGGGCACCATGCGACGCCTTCGAGCTCCTACAACCGAAACCTCAGGGGTCTGAGGAAGTACCTGGAAGGCGCGCGTTATCTCGTAACGAGGGGCGGCTATCTCGCCCTAGGCGCATCGCAGGCGGCTGCGTTCGTGAAGAGCAGCCCCAAGGTGGAATATGCTGACCTGCAAATTAGCTTTAGGCCCATGACTTTCAGCTTCCATTCCAGCCGGCGCTGGGAGGTTGACGCTGAGCCGGGACTGGGTCTCTCAGTCTTCCTCCTTCGTCCGAAGTCTACCGGCACTCTCACATTGCGATCTGCGAACGTTGCGGATGCACCGAAGCTCGAGCCAAACTTTCTTGCCAACGAGGACGATGCACGCGCGATGATCAGCGGGATCCGACAGATTCGAGAGATCCTGACCAAGGAACCAATTGCGAGCCGCGTCATCGACGAATTCTTGCCGGGACCGAAGGTCAGTTCAGACAGTGAGCTCATGAACTTCATGGCGGAAACTGGGAACTCGGCTTTTCATCAAACGAGCACGTGTCGAATGGGTCGAGATACCATGGCAGTGGTCGACGAGCGACTTCGTGTC
>NZ_JBFUIU010000434.1:0-7741 GCF_056401695.1 Variovorax sp. P4_D9 | reverse complement strand
AACAAGGACTACACGGCGATCTCTCTGCTGGCCGAATTCCAGACCGTGATCTTTGTGAACCCCAAGACCGGCATCACGTCGATGAAAGGCTATATTGACCGCGCCAAGGCCAACCCCGGCAAGCTTTCATATGCCTCAACGGGCTCTGCCCAGCCCTACACGCTGGCGACCGAACTGCTGAAATCGAAGGTGGGCATCGACGTGCTGCAAGTGCCGTTTCCAGGCGCTGCGCCCGCGACGCAATCGGTGGTTGCCGGTGACGTGGATTCGGCCATGTTCGATGTCGGAGGCTCGGCGCCCTTCATCAAGGCCGGTCGCCTAACGCCACTGGCCGTTCTGGGCAAGAACCGCGTGGCCTCGCTGCCTGACGTTCCCACACTCACCGAGGCGGGCATCACCGGCGTCGACATCCCGATGATCTGGATGGGCGTAGTCGGCCCGGGCGGTCTGCCACCGGCAATCGTGCGCAAGCTCAACGAAGAGATCAACACGGTGCTGCGTGGCGAGGAGATGACGGCACTGCTCGCAGCCCAATCGCTCACACCGCTGGTCGCGTCACCAGAGCAGATGGACGCGCAAATCAGGGGCGACATCAAATCCTGGGGCGCCGTCATCAAGCAACTCGGCGTCCAGCTCGACTGAACCAAGGAAATCGCAATGAAGAACGCTACCTTGCATCACGATGTGGTCGTGGTGGGCGCCGGCATGGCGGGTCACTGCGCAGCGCTCGAAGCCGCGCGCATTGGTGCTTCAGTGGTGCTGCTTGAGAAGATGCCGGCATATGGAGGCAGTACCGCGATGTGCGGCGGCGCTTTTGCCTTCGCCGGTACCCGTGTGCAGAAAGAGCAGGGCATCGCCGATACGCCCGAACTGCTCGAGCAGGATTTGCTCACCTGCGGCCACCATGCCAACGACCCGCAGGTGGTGCATGCCTACGCCGAGCACCAGTACGACGCCTACCGCTGGCTCGAGTCTCTGGGCCTCGATTTTGACAATGTCACGCTGAGCGGCGGCCAGTCAATGCCACGCCTGCACAGCCTGGATCCGAAGCACATGTTGCGTGTGTTGCACCAGGCGCTGCTGGATGCAGGCGGCGAGTTCCGCGCCAATGCGGGCGCGCGCCGGTTGCTCACCAGCGGCGAGGACACCGAGCGCCGGGTCATCGGCGTAGAACTAGAGAACGGCGAGCACATGATGGCCCAGGGTGGCGTGATCATCGCGACCGGCGGTTTCTCGCGCTCGCGCGAGCTTGTAGCCCGCTTCGCGCCGCATCTGGCCGACGCCAAACCCATGGGGGGCGAAGGCAATACGGGGGACGGTCTGCGCATGGCCTGGGCGCTGGGCGCCGACCTGGTCGACATGGGCTTCACCAAAGGCACCTTCGGGGCGCCCGCCACGGCGCCGCTCGCAGGCAAGGAAAAGATCGCGCCGCACCTGGTGCACACCATGTACAAGGGCGGCATCGTCGTGAACACGGATGGCCATCGCTTCGTGAACGAATCGCTGTCGTACAAGCTGATCGGCGAGGAATGTCTGAAGCAGCCCGGCCGCATCGGCGTGCAGGTGTTCGACCAGCGCATCATGGACCAGTCCGCACCCTTCCCCACGGTTGACGACTACAACTCGGCACTCGAAGCCGGGCTGATCCAGCGCGCGGRCTCGCTGGACGAACTCGCCGGGCTACTCGGCCTGCCGGCCGAGGCACTGAAAGTCACCGTGGCACGCTACAACGCAGCGGCCGAAGGCCGGGGTGGCGACGAGATGGGCCGTGACTGCCTCACGGCAGGCTACGGCGCGGTACCGACGCTCTCGGCGGCGCCGTTCTACGGCATCGCCTGCACCACCGGTCTCAACTCGACCTACTGCGGCCTGCGCACCGACGCGGGTGCCCGCGTGCTGGACGTGTTCGATCAACCGATCGCAGGCCTCTACGCGACAGGCGAGGTCATGGGCGGTCTGCACGGCGCCTCCTACCTGAGCGGATCGTCGCTCGCCAAGGGCTGCATCTTCGGCCGCCTCGCCGCGCGGGACGCCTACCGGCGCATGGGCCAGGCACTGATTTCCACTTGATCCGGACCTCGTTCACACAGGAATCACGTCTATGTCTGAAGTCCTAGAAACACCCCCATCGCGTTACGACGCGATCCGCAACGTGGACGAACTTATCCGTGCCATTGATGCGCAGAACTGCACCCCTGGCTGGGTCGCGCGCAAGCAGCCGCTGATGTGGCGAAGTCCTCTCTCTAAGTTTGTCCCGGTGCATTGGCGTTTCGCCGAGATTCGCCCGGCGCTGCTGGCGGCCGGCCGCGTCATCGGCACCGACCTCGCTGAGCGGCGCAACTTCGTGCTGCGCAACCCGATCGAAGGCAATGATTTCGCGACCACACGCACGCTCGTGGGGGCCTACCAGTCGATCCTGCCAGGCGAGAAGGCACGCTCGCATCGCCATTCGTCACACGCTCTGCGCGTGATCATCGAGTCGCGCGGGTCGTACTCGGTGGTCAACGGCAAGCAGCACCCGATGGAGACGGGTGACATCGTCCTAACCCCCGGCAATCACTGGCATGGCCACGGTCACGACGGCGATGCGCAGGCATTCTGGTTCGACTGCCTGGACCTCCCGCTCGTGCACCTGCTGGAGCCCATGAAGGCGGAGGACCACCCCGAGCACTGGGAGCAGAACGCCGAGCGCGTTGACCACTCGCCCATGCGCATCGAATGGGCCGACATGGAGCGTCGGCTTGCGGCGGCCAGCGCCGACGGTCTCGATGCCTCCTTCTTCGGCAAGACCGTGGACGTCACCTCCAGTTTGATGCCCACAATCACGATCAAGGTTCACCAGTGGGCCGCGGGCTGGCAGGGCGGCGCCTACCGGCGCAACGCCAATGCCATCTACGTCGTGCTCAGGGGTAGCGGCACCAGCGCCGTTGGTGACGAGCATTTCCACTGGGCCTTTGGCGACGTGTTCGTGGCCCCGCTGGGCGTGCGCGTGGCGCACGCGGCGCGCGAAGATGCGGTGCTCGTGGCCCTCACCGACGAGGGCCTGATGAAGTTCTGCGGCTATGACGGACTGGAGGCCTGCGAATGACGCGACCGGTCCTCATCGTCGGCGGCGGCCTGGGAGGCGTGGCGACCGCGCTTGGCCTGGGCCAGCAGGGCCGCAGCGTGCGGCTACTCGAACAATCGGCCGAGATTGCGCCCATCGGCTATGGCGTGCAGATCGGCCCCAATGTGCTGCCCGTGCTCGAGCGCTTCGGCCTGGGCGACGAAGTGCGTCGAGCCTCTTATCTGCCCGACGACCTGCTGTTGCTGGACGCGTACACCGGCGAGAAGCTGGTGCGCGTGCCGCTTAAGGGAGAGGCCTTCGAGCGCCGCTACCCCGCACCCTACATCGCCATCCACCGTGTGGATCTGCATGAGATCCTGTTGAAGGCGGTACGCCAGCTGCCCAGCGTGGACCTGAACCAGGCCACCACCGTGAGCGGCTACACCCAGACCGCCGACGCCGTGCAGGTGCAGACCGAGGCCGGCGAAAGCATTGAGGGCTGCGCCCTGGTTGCAGCCGATGGCCTGCGTTCGCGCCTGCGCGCGCAGATGCACCCCGAAGATGCCTCGCGCGACACCGGGTACGTCGCTCACCGCACTATCGTGCCGATGCGCGAGGCGCCGGTCAGCCTGCAAAAGCGCTCGGGCGTCACCATGTGGACAGGCGACGGTTTCCACGTCATCTACTACCCGCTGCGTGAGCGCACCGAGATGAACATCGTCGCCGTGTTCCGCGTGCCCGCAGGCCTGGAGCCCACCGACAACGACGGCTATAGGAACTACATCGATGACACCGCCGCCAGCGCCCAGTCGGAGGTACGCGACGTGATCTCCGTGGTCAATCTCGAGCGCCGATGGGCCATCGGCGACCGCAACCCACTGCGGCGCTGGGCCGATGGCCGCGTGACGCTTCTGGGGGACTCGGCCCACGCCACGTTGCAGTCGCTCGCGCAGGGTGCGGGAATGGCCCTGGAAGACGCATCCGCCCTGACGGCGCTCATGGCGAAGGATCCCGAAAACCCAGTGCGCGCCTTCGCGGCCTTCGAGCGGCAGCGTTTCGTGCGCACCGCGCGCGTGCAACTCGAGTCACGCGCCCTTTGGCATACCTACCACTGCGGTGGCGCCGACGCCGAAGTGCGAACGCAGCAGTTGCAGGAGCGCACCACGGAAGACCTGTACCGCTGCTTCGACTGGCTCTGGAACCCGGCCGCCGCACGCGCCGCCGTGCCTGCCTGATGGATGGTGAACTGCAACGAGAAATTTGCGAAAGAAGCGCCGCATGAAATTCTGCCGATTTGACAATGACCGCCTGGGCCTGATCGAGGGCGATGAGGTGTTCGACATCACGCCCGCGCTCGATGCGTTGCCGCCGCTGCGCTGGCCAGTGCCGCTTGGCGACCCGCTGATCGCGCACTTGACCGCATTGATGGACGCCGCGCGCCTCGTGCCGCGCAGTGCGCGCCCGTACAAACTCTCGCAGGTACACCTGCACAGCCCGATCACCAGCCCGAGCAAGGTGATGGCCGCGCCGGCAAACTACCGCCTGCACGTGGAACAGGACACCAAGGACGAGGGCGTGGACCAAGGTGTGCACCGCAAGGCACTCGAGGGCGTGGAGCGCCCGGCCGAAAAGTACGGCCTGTTCCTCAAGGCCACTTCGGCCATCGCCGGGCCTGCCGAGGGCGTGAAGATCATCCTGCCCGAGCGGCGTACCGACCACGAGGTGGAGCTGGGTGTAGTGATCGGCAAGGCTGGCCATGCCATCTCGCGGGCCGATGCCATGTCGCACGTCGCGGGCTACTGCATTGGGCTGGACATGACAGTGCGCGGCGCGGAGGACCGCAGTTTCCGCAAATCGCCCGACACCTATACCGTGCTCGGCCCCTGTTTCGTCACTGCCGACGAAATCGCCGATCCGCACGCGCTGACGATGTCGCTCTGGGTGAACGGCGAACGGCGCCAGCACAGCTCGACGGGCGCGATGACCATCGACATCCCGGACCTGATCGAGCTCGCTTCGCGTCTCTACACGCTATACCCGGGCGATGTGATCCTGACTGGAACGCCCGAGGGTGTGGGACCAGTGGTGGCCGGCGACGAGATCCGCGCGGCCTGCGAGGGCATTGGTGAGATGACACTACGGGTTTCCAGCCACCCATAGAGATACACGCCATGCCCAGGCCGCCCGCACCCGCACGCCCCCGCCGTACCCAGGCCGAACGCACCCAGTCAACCCAGCGCAAGCTGATCGACGGTGCCATCGATTTGCTGAAAAAGAAGCGATATGCAAGCTTTCGCACCGCCGAGGTGGCCGAGCACGCGGGCGTGTCCAAAGGCGCGCAGACGCACCACTTCCCTTCGAAGGACATGCTGGTGCTGCAGGCGCTAGAGGAGGTCTATCGAAGAACGCAACAGCGCGCGATAAACCGCATCGAAGCCGGTCGCAATGCACCTGAGCAGTTGTTGGAGCAGTTGGTGGCCGACAGCCGCGAGTTCTTCCTGGGCGACGACTTCCTGCTCTCGCTCGACCTGATGATGGTGGACCCAGGCTCCACGCTCGGTAGCGATGTGAAGCGCCTGGCACAGTCATATCGGCTGCCAGTGGAGCAAGCCTGGCTGGACGCACTGGTGGAGGCTGGTCATCCTGAACGCCAAGCCAACGACGTGGTTCGCCTGACCTTCGCGATCGCGCGCGGCTTCGGCGTCCGGCAGCTCATCGCGGGAGAGGATGAGGAGTTCCAGCACCTCATGGACTCATGGATGCGAATGGCCAAAGCAATGCTCCTGCTTTCGTCATCGCCTTCGGCGCACGCGGATCAAGGTGCTTCCGGCTCCTCTGTCAGTCGTCCTTCAAGAGCCTCGCCACCGCGACGCACCCGCAAGAAAGATCCCAGCTGAGCTACCACAACCAGCACATTCAAAAGAGACAACATGACCGACTGCTCCCACACCCGTCCCAGCCGCCGCACAGCCCTGCTGCATGTGCTCGCAACCGGATTCGCTGCATCGACCAGCCTGCCGATATGGGCGCAACAGCTTTCCTCGCGTCCAATCAAGGTTGTTGTTGGTAGCCCCCCGGGGGCGCTCGGTGACGTGATCGCCAGACTCATGGCACAGAAGCTTGGCGAAGCGCTGGGCCAKCCGAGCATCGTGGATAATCGCGCGGGCGCCAGCGGGGCTATCGCCGCCGACTATGTCGCCAAGGCGCCGGGCGACGGCCACACGCTCCTTGTGGCGCCCGATGCGGTGATGGTGGTAAACCCCTTTGTCTTCCCCAAGTTGCCCTACGACCCGACCAAGGACTTCCGTTCCGTCGCGCTGTTGGGTAAGGCCACCCTGGTGCTGCTGGTCAGCCCCGCGCTCAAGGTAAAGACGTTCCCCGATTTCGCCCAGCTCGCAAAGTCCAAACCCAAGGCAATCAACTTTGGCAGCGGCGGTTCAGGCCACCCTTCTCACATGGCAATGGAACTGGTCGCAAGCCGCCTCGGCTTGCAAATGACGCACGTTCCGTACAAGGGCACGTCACTTGCATTGCAAGGCCTCATGGCAGGGGACGTCGATACGGTGATCGTTAGCATGGCCGAGGCGATGCCACAGGTGAAGGCCGGCAATGTGATCCCGTTGGCAACCAGCGGCCCGGCCGCGAAAGAAGTGTTCCCCAACCTACCGGAATTCAAGGAGTCGCACGCCGATCTCGACATCGCAGTGTGGTTCGGCGTGTTTACCGCCGCGTCTACACCGGCCGACGTCGTGCAAAGGCTCAACGCAGAAGTCAACAAGGCGCTGGCACAGCCGGATGTGACGAAGCGACTAGCCGACTTCGGCCTTACGGCCACCCCCGGCGCGCCGTCAGTGCTGGATCAACTGATGACCGCAGACCGAGCACGCTTTGGACCGCTGGTGAAGACATTGGGGATCACCGCGAATTGAACGGCCCCGAATCGCATCGAAGCATTCGCGCCTGCGAGGAAGTGGCAATCGGATCGTCAGACCCGCGACCGCCGCAGGGCTGCCCTAAGTTCCAACCGTTGCCTGACGTCGCGGTCGTGCCAAGGGCTGCTTTCGGGCCTCGAGGTCTGGACGGCAGACGTCTGTTCAGGGCCCCGACCGCCAGTTCGGAAGATGCGGAAGCAGCCGTTCACAGGCGATTTCGTCCGGGTCGTCAGTTGCCACCGCATCTGACCGCTGTCGCCGAACTTGGATCTCCTAGTCGACCGCGGCGAAGGTCGAGTTCCGAAGGTGGACCGGTCGCTCGCGAAGAAAAGTGTCAAGGTCGGCTTCTATGGGGACTTGTTTGTCAAGCCTTTTCAATTAGCGTATCGCTTCATTGCGTAACACCTTGTGTATTGATGAGCGGATGAGGCAAGTCGCGTGGCATTGGATGAGCGTCCTGATCCGAGGTCGGGGCGTGACGAGCGTTCGAGCCAGTGCCCGGACGAACTTCTATCCGTGCAGGGCGTGGACACCCTGCACCTCATGCTGCATGCGCGCGAAGATGCGCACTGGCAAACCCCGGTTACCGGCGCGCCCCTTCTTTTGGATCGGTCACTACGCAGTGACCCGCCGACCTTTCGGGCGCGTCGACCTTTGATCATCATGATGCATTCCTTGCCAGCGTTGGAAGAAAGCTGTTCGGGACTTCAGGCAGTGGTCGGCTTGAGCAAGGCTCCGGCCGGGATCTCGCCGTCCTGCAGAT
>NZ_JBFUIU010000433.1:0-7752 GCF_056401695.1 Variovorax sp. P4_D9 | reverse complement strand
TACCTGGTGTGCGAGCTCGCGGCGCTGGCCATGATTATCCTGCGCCTGATGGGCCAGGCCGGGCTGCTGGGGYCCGATGCGCCGGTACGCCACGCGGCCAAGCGCCGGCGCATCAAGACGGTGATGCAGGAACTCATCTACCGCGCCGGGCGCCTCATCGAGCATGGCCGGCGCGTCATCCTCGGGCTGGGCGCCAATGATCGTTCGGCCAAGGCCTTCCAGCGGCTGCACGGAGAACTCTTCGCTGCCTGCGGCTGAGCGCAACTGGCCGATCACCGGCCTCACGAAACTCACGGATCCAGAAAATCGCGTTCCCGCGAGGTTGCGGCGCGGGGCAATTGCACGCCAACCCGAACAAGTCGCCYACCAACTCRCGATGCCGACGATCCAATGCCATCGAATTGGGTGATGTCATGTCTCAGGCGGTCAAATTGGACGGGCACGGCGCAACAAAACAAACCAACGCGACCAAGCGTGCGTCTGGGCTCACGGATTCAGGTCTCTACTTTTTCACCATGTTCGCGCAGGCAGTGTCCTTTGCCAGGGCTGCATCGTTCTTGTTCTGGTTCGGCACGAATTGCGCCACATGCGCCTTGCAATGCTCCGTCGATAGGGCGGAAGTCGATGAAGCAGGGGCCGTCCCTGATGCACAACCAATGACGCTGACAGCAACTAGGGAAATGCAAGACACGGAAATCAATGTTTTCATGGAACTAACTTTCGAAATTGACTATTTGGGAATCTGAGCTTGGGCACAACGACTTTGAGAATCTGTTGGTCGTCTACATTGAATGAGCTTCCTTTGCATGTGAATTCTTCTCTCGAGGAACGGACCACCAGGCAGGGCTGGTCCAAGGTGGACCGTTCCCTGCGGAGGGTCCATCCATCCGTATTGCTAATGCAACCTCAGTGCCAGCCAGTTGAGGGCGAGAAGGCCGTCCAGTGGACCCAAACTGCTCATTGCGGAGACATTTGCGTCCTCTTTGACGACACATGTCTTCTTTGTAGGCAAGACTGACGAAGTCCTCTGGCCAAATAGGCGCGGACCCACTGCGCGGCAACCCGGGCGAACGCCAGTTGCCCGGCCGCGTAAAGATTTGCGCGCAGCGCAGCTCCAATTTTCCTGCGCATGGGGCCGCGCTTCACGATGCTTGGCTCTGCATCATGCCGGCTCATCGCCACCGGTGGGCCGGCCAGGTGCGACGTAGTACTTCGGCCAGAACCGCAACACCATTTCGCGGCTGCGACCATAGGCATAGCAGCTGTCAAGCTGGGGCGGAGGTCCGTCGCCACTGTACTTGCGCGCGCTGGCGGGCCGCAAGCCGCGGATGCCCTGCATCGCGGTGGTGGCGAGCGGGATCAGCACTTCCATCAAGTGCGTGCAGCTGGCGGCGCCGCGCAGACGCTGCTTGACGGTTGCGGACCAGCCGCGAGCGAGGCGTTCCCCGATCAGGACACGCAAGGCGGCTTCGGCCTCCTTGCAGATCGCGTAGGGAGTGATGTCGGATGCCGCGCAGATGTCCCGCACAACATAGTCGCCATCGACCGTGAGCCRCACCCACAGGTCGTGCAAGGCCTGGCCTGGAGGCACGCGCAGCGCTCGGCCAAGGCTTTCGAACTCAAAGGGCTTGGTGTCGACCAGATGGGCTTCGACGTCGTAGAGGCCGTCATCCCGGGCATACGCCTGCATGTCGATGACGCGCCGGTGGATGTCGCGCCGCGCAGTGGGTGTGGGTAGAGGCATCGTGGTTCTCCTTCTTCAGCCTGCCATGAAGCCGCCATCCACACCCTGCAGGCTTCCCGTCACGTAGCGGGCCCGGTCCGACAGCAGCCAAACGACCAGCTCGGCCACCTCTTCGGGCTGCCCCAGGCGATGCATCGGAACGGATGCCAGCAATGCATCGCCGCGCGTGGCCAACGACGACTTGACGAACTCGGTGTCGATGAAGCCCGGGCACACGGCGTTGACGCGAATGGCGGAGGCGGCGTATTCGACCGCGGCGGTCTTGGTCAGGCCGTTGATCGCATGCTTGCTCGCACTGTAGGCCCCCGAGCCGGCACGGCCGACCAGGCCGGAGACGGATGAGGCATTCACGATCGCGCCACCGCCGTGCTGGCGCATGTGCTCGAGTTCGGCTCGCATGCACAACCACGTGCCGGTGACGTTGACCTGCATGATCCGGGCGAATGCCTCTTCGCTGATCTCGCCGATCTTTTTGGAGGCCGCACCGCATTGCCATTGGGCCAGCGCGGCGTTGTTGAATACGCCGTCGAGCCGGCTGAAGCGCTCGACCACCGCGGCGACCATGGCATCGACGTCGCTCGACACGCTGATGTCCACGCGCAGCGCCAGGGCGGTGCCGCCGGCCTCGGCGATCAACGATGCCGTCTCCTGGGCGCCCTCGAAGTTGAGGTCCGCCACGGCCACGCGCGCGCCCTCGCGGGCTGCGGCCACGGCCGTCGCGCGCCCGATACCGCCAGCTGCGCCGGTGATGAGGATCACTTTGTCATTCAGCATCTGAAGTCCTCGTGTAGTGCAAGATGCGCCGTCATGRCCGCACGGGTCCCGCGAACRGGCGAGTGATTTGCCGGACGTCTGCGACTTCCTCGAGGTTCATGATCAAACCGAGAGAAGTCCTCGCGGTCGCGTCGCCGAAGTTGCGTGCGACGAGGTCGAGGTATTTCTGTTCGATGTCGCCTCGGCTCAAGGGATTGAACGGCGAGCCGAGTGCATAGGCCGTGGCGGACAGGACCTTGCCATCGCGCATATGCAGCGTGACCTTGCCCTTGGGGATCTGCGTGGCACATTCCGGGTCGACCTCCAGGCGAACGCGAGCGGCAATGGCGGCCACGGCCAGGTCCTGGAAGTTGCCGGCCTCGGCGTCCAGATAGGCGCCGACGTCGTTGCGCCCACCGACGATGCGCATCGCGATGCCGTACTCGGCGCTGAACTGGGCGCCAACGATGTCCGTCGGGCGCGGGCCGGTCGCGCCGGTGTGGACGACAGTCAGCGGCTCACAGCCGAGCACCACGTGCTCGATGTCTCCGGGCGCAAAAGCGTGCACTGCCCGGAGCTTGTCGTAGGCCGCGAAATGGTGGTGGATCAGCGCGCACGAGGCATGGGGCTTGAGCGCTCCGCGCTCGGGGAAATGCCAGTGCGATCCCAATCCTTCATGCAGGAAGCGCGCGTCGTGCGCATTGCAAAAGGCCTGCAGAAAGCCACGCTTGCCTTCGAAGATCGTCGGCGGCCCGCTGAGGCCCAGGCGGGCAAGCCGCGCGGAACGGATGCCGCCCGCGGCACCGATGCCGGCGTGGGCGCGCTTCACTTCGCCGCCGCTTTGCGAGTACTCCGTCGTGCCCGATGCGTGGCTGCCCGCCACGCCCAGGGCATTGACCGTGGTCTCCAGGTCGAACTGCTCCAGCATGGCGGTGACCAGCGCCACGCCGAACACGCCGTGCGCACCGGTCTGGTGGAATCCGCGTCCGAGCAGCATCGAAGGCATGGTGGCCAAGGCGAGGCGGATGATGGTCTCGAACCCGACGGTCGCTGCCCGCAACAAGCCAGCGCCGCTGGCGCCCAGGGTCTCGGCCACGGCCAGGCCGCCGGGCACGACGACGCAGCCCGGATGGGCGTAGGCGCCGTTGCCGCCGTAGTCGTCGATCTCGAAGCTGCTGCCGGCCGTGCCATTGACGAAGGCGGCGCCTTCGGCATCGGCTTGCAGGGCGGTGCCGAGGATCGATGCCGGGCCGCCCAGGCCAAACTGCGTGACATAGGCTTGCGCGATGCGCGGCGCCGGCAGATTGCAGCAGCTGACCTGGGCGCCGATCTGGTCCAGGATATGCAACTTGACCCGCTCGAGCACGGCGGCGTCGACGTCGCGCAGATCCAATGCCAGTGCCCATTCTGCGAGCTGCTGCGCTACGGGTGGTGCGGGGGATGCTTCGTTGGCCATGCCTGTCGCTTCCTTTTTCGAGTGAAGGCCGTGTGCTACTCGGCGCGCGCCCCGGATTTCTTGATGACCTGCGCCCAGGTCGCGATCTCGGCGTCCAGGAAGGCCGAGAACTCTTGCGGGGTCGAGCCGATGGCATCCGAAGAGACGGCATTCAGTTGGCTGACGACGTCCGGGCGGCTGAGAATTTTCTTGACTTCGCGTTGCAGTGTGTCGACGACCTCCTTGGGGGTGCCTGCCGGCGCCAGCAGGCCGATCCAGCCGAGCAGCTCGTAGCCTGGAACGCCGGCTTCGGCCACGGTGGGCACGTCGGGGATCAGCGGAGATCTCTTCTTGCCCGTGGTCGCCAGGATCTTGAGGCGGCCCGTCTTCATCTGGGGGAGCACGCCGGGCGGCGACTGGAGCGCCACATCGATCTGCCCTGCCAGCAGCGCCAGCGTCACGGGGCCGGTGCCGTTGTACGGCACATGGACGGCATCGAACCCCGCCATCGTCTTGAGTAGCTCCATGCCGAGATGGTTGCCCTGGCCCGAGCCTGCGGAGCCATAGCTCAGGTCCGACTTCTTCGATTGGGCCAGCGCGACGAACTCGCCCAGCGTGTTGGCCGGCGACGAGGCCGGCACCGCGAGGACGAACGAGTTGCTCGTCAGCTGGGAGACCGGTGCGAAGTCCTTGACGGGGTGGTAGGCCAGCTTGGAATACAGGTTGATGTTGGTGGCATGGCTCGATGCGGTCACCAGCAGCGTATGACCGTCCGCCGGTGACCTGGCAACGAACTCCGCGGCGATGTTGCCCGCGGCGCCGGGCTTGTTTTCGACAACGGCCGGTTGTCCCAACGCCGCAGGCAGGTGCTGGGCGAGCAGCCGTGCGACCAGGTCGATGGTTCCCCCAAGCGGGGTCGACGCGATGATGCGGATCGGTTTGCTGGGAAAGGCCTGCGCGATCGCCGATGTGCCGATGCAGACGCCGGCCACCAGGGCCAGGGCCCATCGAAGGGGGGCTAAGCAAATCTTCATTTCAGTCTCCATGTGATTGTTTGATCGGCGCACGAACCGCCTTGCGATTTGGCCGCCATCGACAAACGAAAGGGAATTACCGTGCCATGACGGCTGCCTCAACGATGGGAAGCCCGACCAGCCGTTCCAATTCCTTGTGCGACAGGCCTTCGACGGTGTCGATCAGTCGCAGGCCCTGCGGCGAGCACTCCAGCGTGGCGAGATCGGTGTAGATGCGCTTGATGCAGCCCACGCCGGTCAGTGGATAGGTGCAGCGTTCCACGACCTTGCTGACGCCGTTCTTGTTCAGCAGATCCATCATCACCCAGGCGGCCTTTGCGCCGATGGCCAGATCCATGGCGCCGCCCACGGATGGGATGGCGTACGGGTCGCCGGTGCTCCAGTTGGCCAGGTCACCCGTGGCCGAGACTTGGAAGGCACCCAGCACAGCGATGTCCAGATGACCGCCACGCATCATGGCGAAGGAGTCGGCCTGGTGAAAAAACGCGCCGCCGGGCAGCAGCGTGATGGGCTGCTTGCCGGCATTGACGAGGTCGTAGTCCTCCAGTCCCTCGGCCGGTGCCGGACCCATTCCCAGGATGCCGTTCTCGCTCTGCAGGATGACTTCGCGCCCCGCCGGGATGTGGTTGGCCACCAGTGTCGGCATGCCGATGCCGAGGTTCACGTAAGCGCCCTGGGGAATGTCCTGCGCCAGGCGGGCCGCCAGTTGCGCCTTGCTGCGTGCTTGGTATGCCATCTTCATGCGATCTTTCTGGGGCCGACCGAGGGCGTCGCCATGCGAGGCAGCCGGACGAGCCGTTTCACGTGGATGCCGGGGGTCACGATCGCCTCGGGATCGATTTCGCCCAGCTCCCGGACTTCGCAGACGCTGGCCACCGTGAACTTTGCCGCGGCAGCCATCACGGGGCCGAAATTGCGTGCCGCCTTGCGGTACACCAGGTTGCCCCAGCGGTCGCCAGCCTCGGCCTTGACCAGTGCGACATCGGCGAAGATGGGGTACTCGAGCACGTAGTGCCGGCCGTCAATCTCGCGCGTCTCCTTGCCCTTGGCAAGCTCCGTGCCGTAGCCCGTGGGGCAGAACACCCCGCCAAGGCCTGCGCCCGCCGCGCGGATGCGCTCCGCCAGGTTGCCCTGCGGCACCAGTTCGAGTTCGATCTTCCCGCTGCGGTACATGCCATCGAAAACATGGCTGTCGACCTGGCGCGGAAAGCTGCATACCACCTTGCGCACGCGGCCTGCCTTGAGCAGGGCGGCCACGCCGAACTCGCCGTTGCCGGCGTTGTTGCAGACGATCGTCAGGTCCTTGGCGCCTTGTTCGAGCAGGCCAACGATCAGCTCATGCGGGATGCCCGCGGTGCCGAAGCCGCTGATCAGCACGGTCGACCCGTCCTGCACACCGGCGAGCGCCTCGGCCGGCGAAGCGGCGAATTTGTCGATCATGCGGGAACTCCTTTGAAGATGCGGGCAAGCGAGTCGCGAGATAACAGGGAATGCCTTGGCGAGGTTCTCCTTGCCCGGCGGTCACGATGGGCGCTATTTTTCAAAAATCATGCATAGCCGTCCAATTCTTATTGAGGAACCATTGATAGTTTTTCTAGAATCGTTGCAAAGCCGGAAAAGCCATGAAACTCCAGTTCCTGAAGTACTTCTGCGTGCTCGCCGAAGAGCTGCACTTCCGACGCGCCGCGGATCGCCTGGCGATCTCGCAGCCCCCGCTCAGCACGGCCATCCGCTTGCTGGAGGAGGAGTTGGGCGTGCAGCTGCTGCTGCGCAACAGCAAGATGGTCCAGCTCACGCCCGCGGGCGCTGCATTCCTGGTCGAGGCCAAGGAAATCCTCGAACGCGTCTCGCGTATCGGCAGCGTGGTGCGCGCCATCGACGGCGGCGCGCATGGGCGTCTGGACATCGGCATCGCGGGTTCCATGCTTTACCGCGAAACCCCAGCCATCCTGGACCGGTTCAAGCGCGAGGTGCCGGCCGTCGACGTGGTGCTGTACGAGCTGTACACCACGGAGCAGATCGAGAAGCTGATGCGCCGCCAGCTTCATGCCGCGTTCATCCAGGCTTCCCTGCTGCCAGCCCCGCTGGCCTCGATTCCGCTGCGCAACGACGTGTTCGTGGCCTGCCTGCCGGAGCATCACCGGCTGGCGGGCAAGCCCAGCGTGGACCTGCGCGAGATGGCGGACGAGTCCTTCGTGATGTTCTCGCGCGAGAGCGCGCCGGCCAGCCACGACCATGTGATCGGCATCTTCAGCCAGGCCGGCATCCACCCGCGCACCGTGCACCAGGCGCGCATCTGGATGACCGTCGTGGCCATGGTGGCCAATGGCTGCGGTATTGCGCTGGTGCCGCAATCGCTGTCACGCACGAACATCGGCGGGGTCCGTTTCATCCCCTTGGCCGGCAGTTCCGCAACGGCGCCAGCGCTCCTGGCATGGAACCCGAACATGGTGCCGCTCGCGCTGGAGAAATTCATCGCCAGCGCGGCGGTCACGATTCGGCAACAGGCGAAGTCGCCGGGTAGGAAGGCCCGCGGCTAGCCAACTAGGCCGCGGTGATTCCTTGCGCGGTGGTCATTCCTGGACCCAGCCCAGGTCGACGGCGAACTTGCTCATCCGCGCCGATTCGGTCTTCAGGTAGGACGCGAACTCCGCGGGCGGCATCGCCATGGGCTCCGTCGCTTCCGACTGCATGCGGTCGTTCAGTTCGGGACTGGCGAGTGCCTCGCGCAACGCGGTGTTGAGCCGCTGCACGACCTCGGGCGGCGTGCCGGCGGGCGCGAACAG
>NZ_JBFUIU010000432.1:0-7803 GCF_056401695.1 Variovorax sp. P4_D9 | reverse complement strand
CGGCAGTGCCAATTCTGTGCCGGCGCTGATCGGCGGGCAGGTCGACATGGTGTTCGCGTCGCCGCCGTCCCTCATGGGCTTCGTCAAGGCCGACCAGGCCAAGCTAATCGCTATTAACTCACCGACGCGCTCGGCGCTGGCACCGCAAGTGCCGGCGCTTGCCGAGAAAATTCCGGACTTCGACTTCGCCTTCAACGTCGCGGTTCTGGCACGCAAGGGAACGCCCAGCGACGTCATCACACGCGTCAGCAGCGAAATCGCGAAGATCGTGAAGCGGCCCGAGGTGATCGAGCAGTTCCGGGTGGCTGGTGTAGATCCGGTCGGCGGCTCGCCGGACCAACTGTTGCAGGCGCTCAAGAGCGAATCGGCGCGCGTCACCGCGGCGGCCGGCCGCGCCAACCTCAAGGCCGAGTGAGCAGGCAGCAACGATTCATGACCGTTCAAACCCACGCCGATACTCAGATGCCGCTGCGCATCGCCCACGTCTATGACGCTGCCGACGGCATTCGCAGCTTTGAACTGGTGCAACCCGACGGCACGGAACTGCCGCCCTTCACACCGGGATCGCACGTCAGGGTGCAAGCACCCAACGGTTCGATGCGCAAATACTCGCTGTGCAATGACCCGGGCGAGCGGCACCGCTACGTTATCACTGTCAAGCGCGACGACGCGGGGCAAGGCGGCTCGCTCAGCATGCATAACGACGCGCACGAGGGCGACACGCTTCCGACGTCGCTGCCCGACAACGCGTTCCCGTTGGTCGACAAGGCCAAAGGCTATCTTTTCATAGCCGGCGGGATCGGCATCACGCCGATCCTATCGATGATTCGTTCGTTCGGCGAGTTGCCGCCGGCCCCGTGGAAGCTCGTCTACCTGACGCGGTCGCCCGAGACCACGGCGTTTCTGGAAGAACTGAGCCAACCGAAGCTTCGCAAGCAGGCGCGCATCCACCACAGCCTGGGAGACCCCGCCCGGGCCTTCGACCTGTGGCCAGCGCTCGAAAAGCCCAACACCGCACACGTCTACTGCTGCGGTCCGCGGCCGCTGATGGAAGCGGTGCGCGACATGACCGGGCATTGGTCGCCATCGAACGTGCACTTCGAGAGCTTCAACGAAGGCGGCGGCGTGCGGCCGGATGATCAGGCCTTCAAGGTCAAGCTGGCGCGCTCGGGCGGCGAGTTCGAGGTCCCGGTTGGAAAATCGATATTGGCGGCGCTGCGCGAGCATGGTTGCAACACAGCTTCGTCGTGCGAAAGCGGCACCTGCGGCACCTGCCGCACCGGGCTGGTCAGCGGCGAAGCGGACCATCGCGACATGGTGCTGATGCCGGAAGAGATGGCGAGCCAGATCATGATCTGTGTGTCGCGCGCCAAATCGCCCGAACTGGTATTGGACTTATGAGCGCCTCGCCTATCGATCGGGTAATTCGCCTGGGCGTTGCGGGCTTGGGCCGGGCCTTCACGCTCATGCTGCCGACCCTTCTGCAAGACCGGCGCGTGCAACTCGTCGCCGCGTGCGATCCGCGCGAAGCGGCCCGGTCGCAGTTTGAACGCGACTTCGAGGCACCCACCTACGCCGACATTGAAGGGCTTGCCAAAGACCCGTCCGTCGAGGCGATCTACATCGCGAGCCCGCATCAGTTTCATGCCGCGCAGACCCGCGTGGCAGCCCTGCATGGCAAGCACGTGCTGGTCGAGAAGCCGATGGCGCTGACGCTCGCAGAGTGCGACGACATGATTGCGCACTGTCGCGAGGGCGGGGTGCAGTTGATCGTCGGTCATTGCCACAGCTTCGATTCGCCCTACCTGCGTGCACGCGAGATCGTGTCGAGCGGCGAATTCGGCCGCGTGCGCATGATTCACGCGCTCAACTACACCGACTTTTTGTACCGGCCGCGGCGGCCCGAGGAATTGCAGACCGAAGCCGGCGGAGGCGTGGTGTTCAGCCAGGCCGCGCACCAGGTCGATGTGGTGCGGTTGCTGGCGGGCAGTCCGGTTGTTCGGGCCCGCGCCATCATGGGCGACTGGGATCCGTCCCGCCCCACGCAGGGTGCGTACTCCGCGCTGCTCTGGTTCGACGATGGCGCGTTCGCCAGCATCAGCTACAACGGCTACGGCCATTTTGACTCCGACGAATGGTGTGGATGGATCGACGAGATGGGGAGGAGCAAATCGCCCGAGGCCTACGGTGCGGCCCGCCGCCAACTCGCCACCGTGCAGTCGTCGGCAGCCGAAGCGCGGCTGAAGGCGGCGCGAACCTATGGCGGTCCTTTGTACACGCCGCCTTCGCCGCAGGCAAGTTCATCGTGGCATCAGCACTTCGGCCCGGTCGTGGTTTCGTGCGAGAGGAGTGACGTTCGCCCGATGCCCGATGGCGTGTGGGTCTATGGCGATGCCGAGCGCCAACATCGATTGCTGCCCGCGCCGGCGGTGCCTCGCTTCGAGGTGATCGACGAACTGTTCGGCGCCATCGCGACGAACACCGCGCCGCTGCACGATGGGGTGTGGGCGCGGGCGACGCTCGATGTCTGCCTGGCACTACTCGACTCGGCGCGGTTCGATCGCGACATTGAAGTTTTTGGCTGACACAATACGGAGAATCACTTCTTCTGTTCTTCGCCTTGTCCAAGTCTTCTCTCAAACACGATGCCGAAGTGGCTGCCCGGGTCTTGCGACGCTGGCACGAAGCCGTTCCCGATGATCGCATGGCGCACCTGGTGAAGGATGCGACTCGAGGCTTTCTTCGCGCGCTGCAATCGCGCCTGTCCCAGCACAACGTGCAATTGGGTCACTGGACATTTCTGCGCATCCTCTGGGAGCGTGACGGCATCACCAAGAGGGAACTCAGCGTCGAGGCCGGCGTGATGGAGCCGACCACGTTCATCGCCCTGCGCGCGATGGAGTCGCTCGGCTACGTGACCCTGGAGCGCCGGCCGGAAAACCGAAAGAACATCTACGTTCACCTGACACCCGAAGGCAGGCGACTGCGCAGGGTGCTGGTGCCGTTGGCCCAGGAGGTCAACGCAGCGGCCCTCGATGGAATTTCCGAGAAGGAAGTGAAGATCGCGCGGCGCGCGTTGCTGATGATGATCGACAACCTGGCTCGCGACCAAGCCGGCAGGGAGTGACTGGGTGGATTTGACCCTGTTGCGCGGATGGGTGGGGCTTGATTTTGAAGTCGAAGCGACTGGCGACGACGAAGACTTACTGGAATGGACGCCTCCTTTCTTTGGCGTCCGCCGGCTGCCACAGTATGGGAGCGGGCGATCTTGCCCTGCTTACACGACGGAGGCAGTTCATGAAGATCACTACGATTGGTTTGGATCTGGCCAAGAACATCTTCCAGGTTCACGGTGTCGACGAGCGCGGCGTCGCGGCGTTTCGCAAGCAACTCAAGCGTGACCAGGTCGCACCCTTCTTCGCTCGCCTCGAGCCCTGTTTGATCGGCATCGAGGCCTGTGGCGGAGCGCATTACTGGGCAGCCAAGCTCGGCGCGCTCGGCCATTGCGTCAAGATGATGGCACCGCAGTTCGTCAAACCCTACGTCAAGACCAACAAGAACGACTCCCTTGACGCCGAAGCGATTTGCGAGGCCGTGGCAAGGCCGAACATGCACTTCGTCCCGGTCAAGTCGCCCGAACAACAGTCGTGCTGTCGCTGCACACTGCGCGTGAGAGCTTCGTCCACGCACGCACCGCCCAGGCCAACCACATTCGTGGGCTGTTGATCGAGTTCGGACACATAGTTCCCCAGGGCACGATCGGCTTCTGCAGCACCTCAAAGAACTGGACCGACAGGTGCGTGAGCTTGAGCGCGAGATCGAACTTTGGCATCGCAGCAGCGAGGTCAGTCGTCGGCTGGAGACGATTCCAGGCATTGGCCCCATCACCGCCAGCGCACTGGTGGCCAGCGCCGGCGACTCGCGCAACTTCAAGAATGGGCGGCAGTTCGCGGCGTGGTTCGGGTTGGTGCCGCAACAGAACTCCAGCGGCGGCAGGACCCAGCTGCTTGGCATCAGCAAGCGCGGCAGCGTCTACCTTCGTACGCTGCTGATCCACGGCGGGCGGGCGCTGGTGCAGTTGGCCAAGACACGGGCTGACCGAGCCGACACCTGGCTGGGCAAATTGGTCGGCCGTCGACATCAGAACATCGCCGCTGTGGCAATGGCCAACAAGAATGCCCGCTTGGCTTGGGCGCTGCTCTCGACGGGCAAGGCGTACGACCCTATGCAAGTTCCGACGCCAGTGGCGTAGCTCGCAGAGCGCGCGACGGCACGGCAAATTTCTTTCGCAGGTTGCTTGGGCAATCGATCGTTGATGGCAAGATAGGTAGGATCGGGGCTGGTCGAACCTGACGTGGACTTCGAGCTTCGAGCTCGTAGACTTGTAGAGGAGCCAGCCAGCGCATTCCATCAGGGCCGAAGCGCTTCGCGCGTCTGAAGGTCGGATGTATGACTGCAATCTTCTCCTGCTCGCCGGCAACGTGAAAGAGCCTTGCAAACTGGAGGCGACCATGTATGTCCACTGGCGGCGTGGCGCATGCCACGCAGACGCCGACGGTGGTCAAGTCGTGTTCAAGGGGGTCGATTTGTTTCGGTGTCAAAACTGACGGATCGAATCCCCAGCAACGACGCGGCCCAAGCACTGTAAGTCGTTGATTTCGGAGCATTGCTGTTCACTTCGTTCCGGCGTATCGTCTCCGGCCCCTGAACGGCGAAGGAGCGCGGCGATGCAAGGCTGGCAGACGTCCTATCTGTGCCTGCGCGACATGCCGGACGAGATCAGCGAGTTCGAGCTGCAGGCCTTTTTCAGTTTCAGTCGCGCCGAACTCGAACTCATCGCGCGGCGGCGCAGCGACAGCCTCAAGCTGGGCTTGGCACTGCACATTGGCTTCGCCCGCATGACCGGACGGCCGCTGAACAGCGTGAACGCCGTGCCCCCTGCCCTGCTTCGCCATCTTGGCCCCGAACTGGACATTGCTGCGCCAGACCTGGTCTCGCTGCGTGCGCTGTGCGCCCGCGGGCGCACCCTGTTCGACCACCAGCAGCAAGCCTGTTAATGCCTGGGCTTCAAATGGATGACCGAGCACCAGCGCCGCGCCTTGGTGAGAGTCCTGCGCGATGAGGTCGCGCACTGCTCCGACCGCGAGCGACTCTTGGTACTTGCCAGGCAGTGGCTCTACGACCATCGCCCGCTCATCGTGCACGACCGCGTGATCCGCGCCATGGTGGCAGCCGCGATGGTCGAACTCGAAGCGTCGACCGGCCAGGCCATCATGACGACGGTGCCTGCCGCGACACGCAAGCGCTGGACAGCGGCATTGAACACGCCGCGTCCGGACCGCGAGCACTGCCAGAGCTGGCTGTGGAGCGCGCCGGCAAGGCATTCCACGCGCCAAATCACTGGGGTCCTGGAACGCATTGCGTTCCTGACCGATCTCGGCATCGATCGGCATCTGGGGAAGCTGAACGACGTGCAGGTGCGTCGCTACGCCCGGCGCATGGCCGGGCGGCTCCGTCGGTCAGCGCCAGGATCAGGGAGCCGGCGCGCACGCTCGAGGTGAGCTGCTTCCTACGCTACTGTCTGTTCACGGCCACCGATCAGATCATCTTCATGTTCCAGCGCCGCGTGGCCGACCTGTGGCGCCACTGTGCTGACGGCGTTGCCGCCTCCGTGATTGGGCCCAGCAGTACCAGCAACTGTTGGTGGAGCTGTCCGGTCTTGCAGACCAGGACGCGTTGCCGCACGACGACGTTCGCTCACGCCTGCGCGATCTCGTCGCAGCCAAGTGCGCCCAACGCCCACCCAGCCGGGCGTCGGTCATTCGGCAACGTCTGATCGACGCCATCGCACCTGTGCGCTCGCTGCTGGTGGGCGTGAGCCGGTTGCCCAGGCAGGCCACCGGTGAGCACCCCGCTCTCGATGCGCTGAACAAGCTGCGAGCCGGGTACGCCGTCGGCATCAAGCGACTTCCCAGCGAAGTGGCGGCCCCACGACTGGGAGCCGCTTGGCGTGCAGCCATCGCCAACCCCGACCGCGAGCGTGCCTGCAGGGCGCTGGAGGTCGCCACCCTCCTCGCGCTGCGCCGGGCGGTGCGCAACGGCTCGGTCTGGATCGAACATTCGCTGAGCTTTCGCGGCCGAGAGCGACTGTTCCTGCCGGAGGAGCGTTGGCAGGCCGAAGCGCGACGCCACTACGCCAGGCTGCAGCTGCCAGCCAAGGCCAGCGAGTTCCTCGTACCGCTACTCGCACGCGTGCGCGCCGGGGTCGACGCGGTGGCGGTCGCCGCGCGCTCTGGCGATCTGCGCGTCGACGACGAGCTGCACCTGGCGTCATTGGCCGCGGATGAAGAGGACCCCCAAGTCACAAGGCTGCGGAGTCAGCTCGATCAGCGCATCGGCGAGGTGCAACTGCCCGAGGTCATCCTGGCCGTGGATGCCCAAGTGCGATTCAGCTGGATCATGCTCGGGCGCGTGCCGAGGACGGGCCAGAAACTGTTGATGGCCTATGCCGGCATCCTGGCGCACGGCACCAGCCTCACGGCGGCCGAGTGCGCGCGCATGATCCCGCAGTTGTCCGCCACCAGCATCCGCCAAGCGATGCGCTGGGCCGGCGACGAGCGTCGACTGGCCCACGCTTGCCGCCATTGCCTATCCGCTGATGTGCGGCAACACCGTGGTGTCCCGCGCCTCCGAGGCCAGCCCGCGCACCCACATGCTGGTCGCAGAGGCACTCGTCGAGGCAGGTCTTCCGGCCGGGGTGCTCAACTTCCTGACCAATGCGCCGCAAGACGCACCGGAGGTCATCGACGCGCTCATCGCGCACAAGGCCGTGCGCCGCGTGAACTTCACGGGCTCGACCCGGGTCGGTCGCATCATCGCCCAAAAGGCCGCAGTCCATCTGAAGCGATGCCTCCTTGAACTCGGCGGAAAATCCCCACTGGTCGTATTGAAGGATGTCGACATCGACGATGCCGTCAAGGCGGCCGTGTTCGGCTCTTTCCTATACCAAGGACAGATCTGCATGTCGACCGAGCGCATCGTCGTCGACGAAGCGATCGCCGACGAATTCGTCGCCAAGTTCGCGGCGCGTGCGCAGGATCTCCCTGCTGGCGACCCCATGGAGAATCCGCAGTGTGTGATCGGACCGATGGTGTCGAAGGATTCCGGCCCGCGCCTCAATGCGCTGATCGACGATGCCGTTGCCAAGGGCGCCAAATTGGCCTGCGGCGGTCGCGCCGCCGGGGCCACGATGCCAGCGACGATCGTCGACCACGTGACACGGGACATGAAGATCTTCGATGAGGAAACCTTCGGCCCTGTGACCACGATCGTGCGGGTGAAGGGAGATCAGGTGTTGAGGTCAGCTAAAGCCGCTAGCCAGGTCAGCAAATGATGCTAGCCAGAATTCGGTCAGAGCGTTGATTTCATTGAAGAATCGCGGATTTGAGGATCGTTTGAGTAACGTTGCTACGGGGCAACGGTAGACCGCTGAGGGCATGTAATCTTGCTAGCGCAGACAACGAGGCGCCAAATGGTGCTAGCGCATCTGCAGGAGTCGTCGATCTGCCCAGTTCGCCCGCGGTCACCGAGCGAGAGATCCAGATTGCGAGCGTGCTGCGCCCTCTCGGCACGGACCCGCTCACCCGCGAGCAGGCGCTGACGGCCGCGGAACTCCTGAACGTTCACTGGACCCATGTCTACCGGTTGCGCAGGCGCTTCCTCGCGAGCCCGGTCGTGAGTTCGGTCGTTCCGGCCAAGAGAGGTCGCAAGCCCGGGCCCCGTCTCGACCCACAAGTCGAATCC
>NZ_JBFUIU010000431.1:0-7818 GCF_056401695.1 Variovorax sp. P4_D9 | reverse complement strand
GCTTGAGCGTCTGCAAGGCAGTCCATTGTTCGCGGGCTCTGTCCGCCTAGTCGCGTTTCTTCGCTTTGTCGTCGAAGAAACGCTCAACGGCGGCAGCCGCTCGCTCAAGGAAGCCGTCATCGGCAACGCCGTGTATGGCCGCGATCCGCCGTATGACCCGCAGATCGATTCGACGGTGCGGGTGGAGGCGGCGCGCCTGCGTCGCAAGCTGAAGGAGTACTACGCCGGTGAAGGCCGATTCCATCCCGTCGCAATCAGCCTCCCGACGGGCAGCTACGTTCCTACCTTTGTCGCGAACCAGGTTGACGACGGCGCGAAGCCTCCCGAGGCGACGACGGGCGGCAGCAGCAGCTTGGAGATGTTGGGCGGCACGGCAATCGCCGTTATGCCGATCAGCGTCCTCACCGGCTCAGGGGATGAAGTGTTCGCACAGGCCCTGGGCGGCGAATTGGTGGCAGGCATGGCCCGATCGCCCGGCTTGCGGGCCGTTTCGCACGTCTCCGCGCTGCAGTACAAGGACCGAAACAATCTGCAGGCCGTATCGGCGGGTGACCTCGGCGTGGATGGCTTGCTGCGAGGCGCGTTATGCCGGTCAGGTGGAGATCTCGGAGTGACGATCGAGCTCTGCGATCACCGGGGCCTCGTTCTGTGGACCGAGCGCTTCGTTGCGCCCAGCCTCGACGGGGTGGCAATGCGTCGGCGAATTTGCGCCGCCGTGCTCGGGCGCGTCCGCTTCGACGGCTGCCCGGGTCCCCACGCCGTGGAAACCCTTGCGACGGTCTTGCGTGCCCGACAGCTCCTCGACGAGCAGACGCCCGACGCCCTGCGCGTCGCGCTGCAGCTTTTCTCGAGCGTTTGCCGATCTGCTCCGGACTACGCACGCGGCCATGCGGGCGTCGCCGACGCCTATTGCGACCTGTACCGCCTCGGGCTGGTCAGCCGCGCGATTGCACTCGGCGCCGCAAAGCCGGCCGCATTGCGCGCATTGCAGATTGACCCGCAATCGATTGAGGCGCACGTGGCGCTGGCGACGATCTCGTGCTGGCTCGAAAGAGGGCGGATGGCGGCCGAGGCCAACTTCGAGAAAGCGCTGGGCCTCGGCGAAGACGCACGCGCCGCGCGCTTGTACGGCAAGCACCTGACCCTGGTCGGACGCCACGAAGAGGCCGCCGCGATGTTCTGTGCCGCGCGCGAGTTGGAGCCGTATTCCGTGCATCAGGAAATCGTCGAGGTGAGGAGTCATTATCACGCCCGACGCTACGACGCCCTCGTGGCCAGGGGGTGTGACAAGGATGCGCGCCCTCGGTCTTTCGAGGCTCTGTTCTACCTGGCGCTCGCCCAGGTCTTCGCAGGTGAGCACGCTGCAGCGCGCCCCTTCGTCGCTGAAATCGGGCATGTCGCCGGCAAGTGCCCCGATCTGATTTTCGCGCGTGCCGAACTGCAGGCATGGCTCGGYGAACCGCAGCGGGGTTCGGCTTTGCTCAAAGACGGGGGCAGCGACGCGACCCACTTCGCTCATGCGACGCTCGCGGCAGCCGTCGGCGACGAGTCCCGGTGCCTGGACGAGTTGGAAGCGGCAGTTACCCGCCGCGAACACGCTACAGTGTGGCTTCGCGGCGATGCCCGATTCGATCGCGTGCGCGATTCCAGCCGATTTGTCCAACTGCTCGAGCGACTCGATGGCGACCAGGCTGAGCTGAGCTATTGCGAATACCTGATCGACCATGGCCTGTGTCCGCGCGGCTTTACGCGCCGGGGGCGAGCGGATGAGTGCCCGTCAGGCCGGCTGGGTCAAACCGAAGTTCCCCGCAGCGGCGGACGAGATACCTTCGTGGTTCAAGCACTCGCTTGACTTGGCGAGCAAGTTTTCTTTTTACGGCTTGATGTCTTGCAGGAGCGCGAGGGCGCGCTCGACGGTGGCCAGCGCCTTGTAGATGCGCACGGCAGTCGGCCGAGTCCAACTGCGCCGCGCTCACCGACGTACGGATGATGCAAATGCCGTCCATCGCCGCCTGGGCGGTGATCGCGCAGCGTCGGCGCACGTAGGTGAAGGCGTCGCTGTCGATGGTTGGCTCGAAGTGCATGGCCACTTTGTACTGGTTGACCTTTCCCACTCGCACGCCGATCTCGTCACGCCCGGGCCGCTTGAGCGCGTCCACGCCGGCCTTGATCTTGTCGAGGCTTCGTTCGGCTGTTAGTCACGCGTAGCTCACTTCTTTGGACGGGCACGCGTCCATAGATTCGATTCGATCCATTCACCAGGCAGCGCTCCAACCGGTGGACGTAGCACATGCGCCATGGATCGAAACGCCAATGGACGGGGCAGATATTAAGAAATTCTTCCAATTTAGCCCCTCTTCCTTGGAGGCACAGCTTCAGGGTTCGAGGGGGTAAAAGTCGATCCGGTTTAACGCGCTCCGTGCTGCGGCGATGTCTAGACACTTTACGCGCGATATGCTGATCGCCCGGCCCGGCTCTCGCCGTGCGGTGCCTCGATACGTGACTCACTCGATCTCACTCCCGTCGACTTGCGCGACTTCCTACGATGCGCTGCAACACCAAGCCCATCGTCAATCCGCAACCGTCCGATCACGAGCAACCGAATGAACACACGAGATCCCTGCCCATTGCTGCGCGGCGCGAAGGCGCTCGTCGTCGGCATCGCGAACGAGCATTCGATCGCGCACGGCTGCGCGCGCGCGTTCCGCGAGCTCGGCGCCGAACTGGCGCTGACCTACCTCAACGACAAGGGTGGCCTGCACATCATGGCCTGAAGCGCATGCAAGAACCGATCAGCCACGGCGGCTTCGACGCCTACTCTCCCAAGGAAATTGCCGGCCGAGTGGAGGCCTTCTCCATCGTGAAGGCGCAGTTGCCGCTGTTGTCCCTGTGGTTGCTCGGCATGCTGGCTGGCGCCTTCATAGGACTCGGCGCGCTAGCGTACACGATGGTGGCGAGCGACGGCAGTCTCGGCTTCGTCGCGTCTCGCTTCGTCGGCGGAATCGCATTCTGCCTCGGGCTCATGCTCGTGACGATCGCGGGCGCCGAGCTCTTCACCGGCAACATCATGCTCGTCATGGCGTGGGCCGACGGCCGAGTCGACGCCGGCCAGGTCCTGCGCAACTGGATCGTCGTGTTCATCGCCAACCTCGCGGGCTGCATCGCCCTGGCGATCCTCCTGTGGCTGTCGGGCAGCGCCGCGCTGAACGACGGCCTGGTGGGCCGCGCAGCGCTGCGCATCGCCATCGGGAAGGTGCAGCTGCCGCCGACCGAGGCGTTCGTGCGGGGCGTGCTGTGCAACGCGCTGGTGTGCATGGCGGTGTGGATGGCGTACGCGGGCCGCAGCGTCACGGACAAGGTGGTGGCCATCGTGTTTCCCGTAACGGCCTTCGTCGCCGCCGGTTTTGAGCACTCGATTGCCAACATGTACTACTTCGCGCTGGCGATGCTGCTCGGGGCGCCGATCGGCATCGCCGACGCGCTTCACAACCTCGTGCCGGTCATCGCCGGCAACATCGTGGGCGGCAGCATGCTCGTGGCGCTGGTGTACTTCGTCATTTACGTCCGCGGCGGAAATATCCGCAACAGTCGTCCGGCCGCGCTGAACTCGCCCGAAACCACACCGTGAATCCTGCCGCTTCCAACCCTTGATTCTCCGTATGAACAGCAAAGCCGAATCCTTTCCAGGGCTCCCCACCGACAAAGAGCTCGTGCTGCGGGAGATCCCCATGCCAGCCGATATCAACGCCAACGGCGACATCTTCGGCGGCTGGGTCATGGCGCGGCTCGACCTCGCCGGCTCGGTGTTGCTCAAGCGACTGGCCCGCAGGCGCATCGCCACCGTGGCCGTCAACCAGGTCGTCTTCGAGCACCCCGTCCACGTGGGCGATCTGCTCAGCTTCTTCGCCGATGTCACGCGAATCGGCAATACGTCGATCACCGTGGCGGTAGAGGTCTATGCGCAGCGGCCGCAGGCGGCCGAGCAGGCCGTCAAGGCGACCGAGGCCACGCTGACCTACGTCGCGATCGGCGAGCACGGAAGGCCACGTCCGGTGCACGCCGGCGGACTCGTCGAGGCGGCGCTGTGAGAACGGGTGGGGCCCGAACTTCATCGAGCTGCGCTTCGTTCCGTCATTTCGAGTGATGCTTGACGTCATTCCCGCCCTGAAGGACGAGGATTCCTGCTGAGGCGGACTGCGCTTTACGCACGGGCCACTCCTTCGGTGGGTTCCTGCTTCGCAGGGGCTGCGTGCTTAGTCCTTGCGGACGCCGTGCGTCTAGCCACCCCTCCACAGGCAGCGGGCTTCGACGAAGTAGCCCAGACCGCATGCCCCGCGGCAGAATGTTCTTTGCGGCGTTGACGTCCGCATGCTCTGTGTGGCCGCAGGCCACGCAGGCGAAGAGCGCCTGACTCTTTCTGCTTTCTGCCGCCTCATGTCCGCAGACGCGGCACGTGCGGCTGGTGTAGGCCGCGTTCACGGCCAGCACCTGGCCGCCGTGCGCAGCCAGCTTGTATTCGAGTTGGCACCTGAACTCGCCCCAGGCGGCGTCGAGGATGCCGCGGTTGAGGGCGGCCTTCTGGCGCACCTTCTTGCCCGGCATCTGCGCATTGCCGCGCGCCGAGGCGCTCATCGCCGCAACGCGCAGGTCTTCGAGTTGGGGTGCACATCGTGCAGCTTGGCCAACTCCGCCAGCGTCTTCTCGCCCTTGATGGTGTCCAACGCCACCTTGGCCTTGAACAGTGGTGAGTGGTTCCGGCGCGGTCTCTTGCTCATGGTCTTCCTGCTTTCTCGGGCCTCAGGCCCGGGTTGATGTCGCAGAGTTTCCACTTATCGCTGTGTTCCGATTTTCGGGGTCACCTCTGGCACTGTGCTCGGCCATGAGGGGCGTCGTTGACGCCGTGGGCCCCGGCATGACCACGTTCAAGCCGGGAGACAGGGTGCTGATCTCGTGCATGACCGCCTACGGGAGTTGCGAGTCCTGCCGCAAGGGCATGTACTCGCACAGCACAACTGGCGGCTGGATCCTGGGCAACAGCATCGACGGCACTCAGGCCGAGCTTGCTGGCCCGGCGCATCAATGCAAGGCAACCGATCACGCGCCACTTCAAGTTCGCCGAGATACTGAAGGCCATCGTCGAGAGTGACGGCCCTTGGTGTGCTGCTGCACAGACCCGGCGATCAAATCGACGCCGACACGTGTAAATTTGTCCATGGGACTTCCCCTTCAAAGGTTTGCAGATTGACTTCCAAGCACGTCAATCTTGGCACTCGATGCCGTTGCCTGTAAGTGGGAAGCCCCTTCGTATTCACATCGATGCCGTTACCGATGGCGTTCATCCCATTGATGGAGTTCGAGAAAGCTCGAAAACGATTGCGATCGACGTTCGACGGTGCGGCGCTAGTCACGCGTTACTCACTTCATTGGGCGGGCCTGGGTACATAGCATTGAGGCATTGCAATGCCCCGATACCTCTGAATCAAGGAAGCCCAGAATGAACGCCACCAAGCTCCTCTCCGCCATCGCCATCCCCGTCGCCGTTGCCGCCGTCGCCGGCGCTTCCCACGCCGAAACCTACGACGGCGTGCACGCGCTGACCACCGGCGCCAGCCGCGCCGCAGTGGCCATCCAAGGTGTTGCAGCCGCTCGCGCCGGCGACCAGTATTCGGAAGCTGCCGGTGCTGGCGTGCAAGAGTTCACCTCGACTGCAGACCGCAGCGCCGTTCGTGCCGAGGCCGTGACGAAGGCGCACGACCCGTTCGCCAACCTGTACCGCTGGGCCTTCTACCGCGATCAAATCCCCGCTCAATACTACAAGCCGAAGGTTTCGTTTACGCGGCAAGCAGTTCGCTGATCCGGTCGAACGCACAAGAGAAAACGGGCGCCCGGGAGCCCCGGGAGACCGCGGGCTCGGCACCCGTTTCGTTTCATCAATTGATGCACAACCGCTCAAGGAAGGCCTCATGCCGATCGTCAACGCCCTGCGCTGCGCAATGCTCGGTTTCGTGGAATCCATGCCCTGCAGCGACCGGCCCGCAGCCCCGTCCGCGACGTCGGCGACCAGGTCGTGTCGCATGTGCACGGAGCAGGCCCTGCCGAATTTGCTGAGCGCCTTCCGCACGACCGGCGGCGTGATGACGGACGACGCGCTCGCCGCGCTGCTGCGCAAGCGGTGGGTCCAGCCGATTTCGGTGGTCGCGCGCTGGATCGTCGATCGGCAGGTGGTCCATTTCACGCTGGGGTCGCAGCTGATGTTGCCGCTGTTCCAGTTCGACCTGAAGAATCATGACGTCTTGCCGAGCGTCGGCCGGGTGATTGCGCAGCTCGGCGACAGCTTCGACGACCAAGAGCTTGCGCAATGGTTCGACGAGGCCAACTGCTGGCTGCACGGCGCCACGCCCGCGGAAGCGATAGCCGAGGATTTCTCCGCGGTGCTCGAGGCGGCCCGGGCCGATCGCTTTGCGCTGGAGGGTTGAGCGCGTCCGCTTCTTCAAGTTCACCTTTCGCGTCGGCGTGTGTGTCGAAGTTCGCATCTGCCACGCATCGATGTCAATTGACAAGTGCGAGCGGTGGCGCTGACATCGCGGGGCGACAACCGGGACGGACACTGAAGCGCCGGCCACGTCGATCTCGACCGCATGAGTGAACGGGCCTGGAACAACTACTTCTTCGCGCGCGCCCTCATGGGTCGCGAGGTTGCGTTTCCCAGCGTCCAGGCCGTCGATTGAGCGAACGCCACGGAAGGAGCACACCATGAGGTACGCCGAAGCCGACATGTGGGTCATTCCCAAGACATCCCGTCTGATCGTCGCGTTGGCCATACCTTCGTTGATCTCTGCCGCAGTCGCCGCAATAGCGCTTGTGCAGATCACGCCTGCGAACACGGCGACGGCGCGGTGCGGTGCGCCTACGACGCCGCCGATCGAGTGGCGGGCCTTGAACGATGCCCTTCGCGCGCACCCGAGCCGTTGCGTGTTGTAGCTCTTGAGGACGACCCTCCGGGACACTGGGACCAGCCTGCCGCGCCTTGCGCTCTGCCGCCGAGTTCGGGATAGGCCCGGAAGATCCCTTCTTCGTTCAAGGCGATCCAGCTTGGGACATGTTCGGATTTCCTGCCTCGGCGGTCGCCACCATCGCGCAAGGGACGGCGGCCGGCCACTATCGTTAGTGGAGCATCACGTGCACGGCGAGCCCCTTGCGCTTCCAGTACAGGCCGTTCAGGCGACCGGCCAACCGATGCAGCACTTCGGCCCCGGCGCTTTCGAACGTGAGCAGGACCCCGGGGCGCGAGCCATCCCCAGGCACCTGCAGCATGGCGTCGAATCCCGGCCCCCCGTACTTGTGAAGAAGAGCCTTCAGCTCGTCGCTTGTGACGTCGGCCGCGACGTTTTCGATCCAGAGTTTCATTCCACTGCTCCTGTCGCTTCGCGTTGGCGTGCATGTCCCAGCAGCTCGAGGGTGTGCCGCGCTATCATCAGTTCCTCGTTGGTCGGGATGACCCACGCCGCGACCCGGCTCGCCGACGTGCTGATGTGCGGCCCGCGCGCCTCGTTCGCCGCATCGTCGAGTTCCACGCCGAGCCACGCGGCGTCGCGACAGATGCGCGAGCGGATCGTAGCCGCATGCTCGCCGATGCCGGCCGTGAAGACGATCGCATCGATGCCACCAAGGGTCGCGGCCAGCGCCCCGAGTTCGCGTCCGACGCGATAGACGAACAGGTCGACGGCGTCGCGCGCCCGTGGCTCGTTCGATTCGAGCAGGACACGCATGTCGCTCGAGATTCCCGACACGCCCAACAGTCCCGACTCGCGGTAGATC
>NZ_JBFUIU010000430.1:0-7819 GCF_056401695.1 Variovorax sp. P4_D9 | reverse complement strand
ACTTCTCGTTCTTCTCGCCGCCGCCTTCCTCGCCTTCACCCGACGAAGCGTCGCTGCTGCCCTTGGCAGCTTCCGGCGGGTCGCTCTTCTTGATGCCATGGGCGATGAAGTTCACCACGTCGAGGCGCGTCACTCCCTGCTGGTGCAGGTAGTAGACGGCGTGCGAATCCTTCTCGCCGAAGATCGCCACCAGCACATTGGCGCCGGTGACTTCCTTCTTGCCGTTGCCGGTGGACTGCACATGCATGATGGCGCGCTGGATCACGCGCTGGAAACCCAGCGTCGGCTGGGTGTCGACATCGTCGGTACCCGCCACCTGGGGCGTGTTGTCCTTGATGAAGTTGGTAAGCGACGCCCGCAGGTCGTCGACATTGGCCGAGCAGGCGCGCAGAACCTCTGCGGCGCTCGGGTTGTCCAGCAAAGCGAGCAGCAGGTGCTCCACCGTGATGAACTCGTGGCGCTGCTGCCTGGCTTCTACAAAAGCCATGTGCAGGCTGACTTCCAGTTCCTGGGCAATCATGTGATTTCCTTTTGCCTTGCTGTAAATAATTTCTCAGATGGGTTGGAGCGCGCCTAAATCAACAGGTTCACCCAACCGGTTCACTGACACATTGCAGCGGGTGCCCGGCCTGATGCGCCGCCTCCATCACCTGGTTGACCTTGGTGGCCGCCAAGTCGCGGGAATACACCCCGCAGACGCCTCGGCCATCGAGGTGGATCTTGAGCATGATCTGGGTCGCGGTTTCGCGGTCCTTGCTGAAGAACTCCTGGATCACGACGATGACGAATTCCATCGGCGTGTAGTCGTCATTCAGCATTACCACCTGGAACATCTGGGGCGGCGCGGTCTTCTGCGGTCGCCGTTCGAGCACGACCGCATCGCCATCGTCCCGCCTCGGCTTCACGGCCGGCGGCGTCTTGGGGGTCGAAGGGATTCTGGTAGCCATGAAATTCATTTTATAGAGCCGCCGCCGGTTGCACTCGACGATGTGACACAACTGGTGGCGGCTTTGTGACATTCAAGGCGAATGCGGCCTGGAGAGCACGTTTGAACTCATGCAAGCAGCATGCCCCGACGGCGCAAAGGCCTACTGCCGGAGGGTTTTTGCGGCCATGAAAAAGCCCCGGCGCCTGTCGGCCCGGGGCTCCGGAGCGAAGCGCCCGGACGGACGCTTCTGGCACTTTTTACATGTTGTCGATCATCACCTGCCCGAAGCCCGAGCAGCTGACCTGGGTGGCGCCCTCCATCAGCCGGGCGAAGTCGTAGGTGACCTTCTTGCTGACGATCGACTTCTCCATCGCGCTGATGACTAGGTCGGCGGCTTCGGTCCAGCCCATGTGGCGGAGCATCATTTCGGCCGAGAGGATCTCGGAACCCGGATTCACGTAGTCCTTGCCGGCGTACTTCGGCGCCGTGCCATGGGTGGCTTCGAACATCGCCACGGTGTCGCTGAGGTTGGCGCCCGGGGCGATGCCGATACCGCCGACCTGGGCCGCCAGGGCGTCGGAAATGTAGTCGCCGTTCAGGTTCAGGGTCGCGATGACGCTGTATTCGGCCGGCCGCAGCAGGATTTGTTGCAGGAAAGCATCAGCAATCGAATCCTTGATGGTTATTTCTTTGCCGTTTTTCGGGTTCTTGACCTTCATCCACGGCCCGCCGTCGATCAGTTCCGCGCCGAATTCCTTGGCCGCCAAGCCATAGGCCCAATCGCGGAACCCGCCTTCGGTGAACTTCATGATGTTGCCCTTGTGCACGATCGTGACGCTGGGCTTGTCGTTGTCGATGGCGTACTGGATCGCCTTGCGAACCAGGCGCTCAGTGCCCTCGCGCGACACCGGCTTGATGCCGATGCCGGAGGTATTGGGAAAGCGGATCTTCTTGACGCCGAACTCTTCCTGCAGGAACTTGATCAGCTTCTTCGCCTTGTCGCTCTCGGCTTCGAATTCGATGCCGGCATAGATGTCTTCCGAGTTCTCGCGGAAGATCACCATATGGGTCTTCTGGGGCTCCTTGACCGGGCTCGGAACGCCTTCGAAATACTGGATCGGCCGCAGGCAGACGTAAAGATCAAGCTCCTGGCGCAGCGCGACGTTCAGCGAGCGGATGCCCCCGCCCACCGGGGTGGTCAGCGGGCCCTTGATCGACACCACGTAGTCGCGCACGGCGTGCAGGGTTTCCTCGGGCAGCCAGACGTCCGGGCCGTAGATCCGGGTCGATTTCTCGCCGGCGTAGACCTCCATCCACTGGATCTTCCGCTTGCCGCCGTAGGCCTTGGCCACGGCCGCATCGACCACCTTGAGCATCACCGGCGTGATATCCAAACCGGTACCGTCGCCTTCGATGAACGGAATGATCGGCTGATCGGGCACATTGAGCGAATTGTCGGCGTTGACCGTGATCTTCTGGCCTTCGGTCGGGACTTTGATGTGCTGATAGCTGGACATGAGAACTGGACTCCGGAAGAGATGAAGGCTGGGACGCACCGGGTTTCCGGTCGCCTGAATAGCCTTAGAATTTTAGACGCAACCGGAGGAGCCCGACGGGTGTGTCAACCACTGCCGCGTCGGCTTGTTGGCAGACCCTCTGCTGGCCGGGAGGCGTTTTCTAACCATTTCCATTGAGGAATCCGTAAATGAGCAAAGTTCTCGCAGTCATGATGGCCGGCCTATTCGCAGCTGGTGCATTCGCACAAGGCACCTCGCAAGAAGCCGCCCCCCAAACCAACACCAAGTCCCAGCAGCGCGCTACTGAGCGTCGTGCCACCAAGCCCCAGGGCCAAGTGCGTCCCCAGGGTGGCGATACGGCCAAGACCGATGAAGGCACCGGCGGCCTGACCCAGAACCGTTCAACGGAAGCTGGCCAGGCGCGTGCCAACACCCGCGACGACCGCCGCCGCAACAAGGACGGCAGCGTTCGCAAGATGAACCCGCAAGGCGGCACGCCCCAGTAATCGGACCCTTCCGGTTATTTAAAGAGCGCTCCACGGAGCGCTTTTTTTCGCCTCGCGAATAGACTAGCGGCTTCCCCCCTTTGGGTCAGGCAATGCCGGCTATTAAGAGGTAAGCTCCCGGTCAATCGACGATGCCCGCCCGCGCGGGCATTCTTGTTTGCGTGTTGTTCCGAAAGTCGACCATGTTCATCCGCCTATTCCGTCTTCTCGCGCTGTCAGTTTCGTTGACGGCCATTGCGCACGCCCAGGAAGCGCAAACCCAATTGCCCAAGGTCCGAATTTCCGCCGGGATGTACCAGATCGACGCCCAGGTCGCGCAAACCCCGCAGCAACGCGAAATCGGTCTCATGTTCCGCCAGGAAATGCCGCCGACCGAAGGCATGGTGTTCGTCTTCGAGCAGCCCGCCACCCAGTGCTTCTGGATGAGGAACACCCTGCTGCCGCTGACCGCCGCCTTCGTCGCCGACGACGGCCGGATCGTGAATCTGGCCGACATGCAGCCGATGACCGAGGATTCGCACTGCTCCAAGGAGCCGGTCCGCTACGTGCTCGAAATGAACCAGGGCTGGTTCGCGAAGAAGAACATCAAGGCCGGGACCAAACTCGGCGGCGAACTGTTCGCCAACCGCCGCTGAATCGGCCGCCCGGCCAGCAAAAAGCCGACCYGCRGGTCGGCTTTTTGCGGCTCTCGATGACCGGGGATCAGCCGAAGTTCTTGGCCGCGAAGTCCCAATTCACCAGCTTCGCGAGGAAAGTCTCGACATACTTGGGGCGCAGGTTGCGGTAGTCGATGTAGTAGGCATGCTCCCAGACGTCGACCGTCAGCAGCGCCTTGTCGGCGGTGGTCAGGGGCGTCCCGGCAGCGCCGGTATTGACGATGTCCACCGAGCCGTCGGCCTTCTTCACGAGCCAGGTCCAGCCGGAGCCGAAGTTGCCGACAGCCGACTTCACGAAGGCTTCCTTGAAGGCCGCGTAGCTGCCCCACTTGGCGTCGATGGCCTTGGCCAGGGCACCGCTGGGTTCGCCGCCGCCGGCCGGCTTCATGCAGTTCCAGAAGAAGGTGTGGTTCCAGATCTGGGCTGCGTTGTTGTAGATGCCGCCGCTGGACTTCTTGACAGTTTCTTCGAGCGTCATGCTCTCGAACTCGGTGCCCTTCTGGAGGTTGTTCAGGTTCACGACGTAGGCATTGTGGTGCTTGCCATAGTGGTATTCCATCGTTTCCTTCGAATACTCGGGCGCCAGGGCATCGAGTGCATACGGCAGGGGAGGAAGAACGTGTTCCATGTTTTTTTCTCGCGGGTTGGTTGAGGGAATTGGAGATTCTAGGAAGGATTCGTGCACGTGACGTCGGACGTCGCCGCGATGTCCCTGTTGCGGCCCTTATTGCACCACTTCCAGGTCGACCGTGCCGTCGGCCAATTGCGCCSTGACCGGGTCGCCCGGCGCCAGATCGGCTGCCCGCGTGACCGCCCGGCCATCGGCATCGGTCAGCCAGGCATAGCCCCGCTTCAGCACCAGCGCGGGATCAAGCAACTGCAGCCGCAGCGCGGCGCGTTCGAGCCGTTCGTGATGGCGGGCGAGCGTGCTGCGCAATCCGAGCGGCGCCCTCGCCTCCAAGGCCTGATGCGCCTGCGCGAAGCGGCCGGTCCGGGACAGCACCRCGTAGTGCAGCCGCTGCGCTTGGTGGGCGAGGCCCAGGCGCTGGCGCGCCACCAGCGTCGAGGGGCGCCCGAGCCGGCCGGTCGCGACATCCAGGCGCTGGCCCAGGACGTCGAGGCGGGCCGAGAGGGCGTCGCGCAGCCGGTCCTCGAGCAGGCCGAGCGCGCCGAGCCACAACTCGCGCGGTGCCGCGACCAGTTCGGCGGCGGCCGTTGGGGTGGGCGCGCGAACGTCGGCGCAGAAGTCCGCAATGGTGATGTCGGTCTCGTGGCCGACACCGCTGACCACCGGAACCGGACTCTGCACGATGGTGCGCGCCAAGGTCTCATCATTGAAGGCCCAGAGGTCCTCGATCGAGCCGCCGCCGCGCACCAGCAGGATGACGTCGACCTTCGGCTCGAGCGCATAGAGGGACTGCAGCGAGCGCACCAGTTCCGCCGCCGCGCCGGTGCCCTGCACCGCCGCCGGCGCCAGCACGACCGGGATATGCGGCACCCGGCGCCRCAATGCGATCACGACGTCATGCAGCGCCGCGGCACCGAGCGAAGTCACCAGGCCGATGGCGCGCGGCAGGGTGGGCAATTCGCGCTTGCGCGCCGGATCGAACAGCCCTTCGGCCTCGAGCCGGGCCTTGCGCTGCAGGAACTGCTCGAACAAGGCACCCTGCCCGGCCCGGCGCAGGCTCTCGACCACCAGTTGCAGGTCGCCGCGCGGCTCGTAGACGGCGAGCCGTCCGCGCACTTCGATCTGGTCGCCGTCGCGCGGCGCGAAATCGAGCAGGCTCGCCGCGCGCCGGAACATGGCGCAGCGAAGCTGGCCGGATTCGTCCTTCAGCGAGAAGTAGCAGTGGCCACTGGCGGCGCGCGAGAAACCCGAGATTTCGCCGCGCACGCTGACCGGGTTGAAGCGCGCGTCGAGCGCATCGGCGATCGCCCGGCACAAGGCGCCAACCGCCCAAATTCTCACGCCAGACGAGGGCGATTGCTCACGTTCGATCATTTTTGCCGCTGTCACAAGCCTGAGTCGTCCACAAGCCGGACGAAACCCCACCCCAAAGCCGAGGTACCGCTATCACAGGCACAGGTTGTTGTACAAGCCATTGATTTCATTGAAAAAACTGCTGCTCAATATTCAGTCGATCCGTGGAAACGCCTAGCCAGCGCGGCTTTGGACAGGTTGCTCTGCGTGTTAATCACAAAGTTATCCACACATTCTGTGGGACGGCGCTGACGCGAATACTTCTCGTAACAACGCGCTGCGCGGGTGGATAATCGCCGCGCATTTACAGTCCATGGGCCGGAGGAATCCTTTGTTTTCCATCATAGTTGCTGCGGGCTGGCCAATCTGGCCATTGCTCGCCTGTTCAGTGATTGGCATGGCGCTCGTCATCGAGCGATTCACCAGTCTCAAGACCTCCAGGGTCCTGCCGCCCACGCTTCTCGACGAGGCGATCACGGTCTCGCGGGCGTCGATTCCGGGCCCCGACTTGGTCACCAAGCTGGAACAGAACTCCGGCCTCGGCGAAGTGCTGGCCGCCGGCTTTCGCGCCCTCAACACCAACCCGATGGCGACCGAGGACGACCTGCGGGTGTCGATGGAATCGGCCGGCCGCGTGGTGGCGCACCGCCTCGAGCGCTACCTGCCGGCGCTGGCGACCATCGCGTCGGCGGCGCCGCTGCTGGGCCTGCTCGGTACCGTGATCGGGATGATCGAGATCTTCGGCTCGCAATCGCCGGCCAACGGCGCGGTGGGCTCGGGCAACCCGGCGCAACTGGCGCACGGCATCTCCATTGCGCTCTACAACACCGCCTTCGGCCTCATCATCGCCATTCCGGCGCTGATTTTCTGGCGCTATTTCCGCAGCCGGGTCGACGAATATCTGCTCAACCTCGAACTGGCCGGCGAGCGCTTCGCCCGCCATCTGGACACGCTGCGCCGATGAGAATGCATTTCCGCCACGGCTCACGCGAGGAGCCCGAGATCAACCTGATCCCGTTCATCGACGTGCTGCTGGTCGTGCTGATCTTCCTGATGCTGTCGACCACCTACAGCAAGTTCACCGAGATGCAGCTGCGGCTGCCGGTGGCCGACGTCGAGGCCCAGCGCGACTATCCGAAGGAAGTGATCGTCGCCGTATCGGCCGACGGCCGCTATTCGATCAACAAGGCGGTGCTGCCGGACCGAAGCGTCGAGACTGTCGCCGCAGCCCTGACGGCCGCCGCCGGCGGCGCCAAGGACAACGTCGTGATCATCAGCGCCGACGCCAGCGCGGCCCACCAGTCGGTCATCACGGTGATGGAAGCAGCGCGCCGCGCCGGACTGATGCAGATCACCTTCGCCACCCAGTCGGCCGCGCAGGCGGGGCGCTAGTTGCAGGACGGCTGGCTGCAACGCGGCGTCCAGGCCCGCTTGCTGTGGCCGCTGTCGCTGCTGTTCGGCGGCCTGGCCGCGCTCCGGAGAACCCTCTATCGCCGGGGCGTGCTGCGCACCGAAGCTGCCGGCGTGCCGGTCGTCATCGTGGGCAACGTGATCGCCGGCGGCTCCGGCAAGACGCCGGTGGTGATGGCGATCGTGCGGCACCTGGCGGCCCGCGGCCTGCGCGTCGGCGTCGTCTCGCGCGGCTATGGCCGCAGCACGCAGGATTGCCGGGAGGTGCTGGACGACAGCGATCCGGCGCTGGTCGGCGACGAACCGGCCCTGATCCGCCGTTCCACCGGTGCCCCGGTGTTCGTGGCCCGGCGCCGCATCGAGGCGGTCCGCGCCCAACTCGCCCGCCATCCGTCGACCCAGGTGATCGTGAGCGACGACGGCCTGCAGCACCTCGCCTTGGCCCGCGACGTCGAGATCTGCGTCTTCGACGACCGCGGCATCGGCAATGGCTGGCTGCTTCCGGCGGGCCTGTTGCGCGAGCCCTGGCCACGCCCCTGCGACCTGGTCCTCCATACCGGCGAGCATCCCGCATTCGCCGGCTTCAGGGCCCGGCGCAGGCTCGCGGATCATGCCCTGGGGCGCGACGGCAGCCGCGTGCCGCTGGCCTCGCTGGCCGGACGCCCGCTGGTCGCGGTCGCGGCGATCGCCAAGCCCGAGGGCTTCTTCGACATGCTGCGCGCGCGGGGCGTGCGGCCGGCGCAGTGCATCGCGCTGCCCGACCATGACGATTTCAGCCGCTGGAACCCGCCCGGCGGGTCCGGCCAGCTCCTGCTGTTCTC
>NZ_JBFUIU010000429.1:0-7830 GCF_056401695.1 Variovorax sp. P4_D9 | reverse complement strand
CCAGCTCGCCCTGCCGCTGCTGCTGCAGACCCAGGGCAACGCCTGGGTCCGCATCGCCGACATCGCCTTGCTCTACGTGATGCTGGCGCTCGGCCTCAACATCGTGGTCGGCTATGCCGGCCTGCTGGACCTCGGCTACGTGGCCTTCTTCGCGATCGGGGCCTACCTGTTCGCGCTGCTGGGCTCGCCGCACCTGACCGACACCTTCCCGGCGATCAAGGCGATGTTCCCGAACGGGCTGCACGTATCGCTGCTGGTGGTGGTGCCGCTGGCGCTGCTGGTGGCCGGCCTGTTCGGTGCGCTGCTGGGGGCGCCGACGCTGAAGCTGCGCGGCGACTACCTGGCGATCGTGACGCTCGGCTTCGGCGAGATCATCCGGGTGTTCCTGAACAACCTGGACCACCCGGTCAACATCACCAACGGGCCCAAGGGCATCACGGCCATCGATCCGGTGCACTTCTGGGGCCTCAACCTGGGCAAGCCGCTCAAGTTCGACGGCTACACGATCTCGTCAGTCACGCTCTACTACTACCTGTTCCTGATGTTCGTGATCTTCACGATCCTCATTTCGCACCGTCTCCAGGTGTCGCGCATCGGCCGCGCCTGGATGGCGATCCGCGAGGACGAGATCGCCGCCAAAGCGATGGGCATCAACACCCGCAACATGAAGCTACTGGCCTTCGGCATGGGTGCCAGCTTCGGCGGCGTGTCGGGCGCGATGTTCGCGTCCTTCCAGGGATTCGTCTCGCCCGAATCCTTCAGCCTGATGGAGTCGGTGATGATCGTCTCGATGGTGGTGCTGGGTGGCATCGGCCACCTGCCGGGCGTGATCCTCGGCGCCATCCTGCTTGCCGCGCTGCCCGAGGTGCTGCGCTATGTCGCCGCGCCCCTGCAATCGATGACCGGCGGCCGGCTCGACGCCTCGATCCTGCGCCAGTTGTTCATCGCACTGGCGATGATCATCATCATGCTGGTGCGGCCGCGCGGCCTCTGGCCCTCGCCGGAGCACGGCAAGTCGCTGGCACGCAGGGGCGTGCAGCCCGCCTCGGGCATGCCGGCGGCAGCGCCCGGTGTCGAGACGCCGGCCGATGAAGTGCCCGGTGCCGCTTCGCGTCCGATGTCGATCAATCCGTGAGCCAGGGACGCAACATGACTGAAACCATCCTCGACGTCCGTGGCATCTCCAAGCGCTTCGGCGGCCTGCAGGCCCTGTCCGACGTCGGCATCAAGATCCTGCGCGGCCAGGTCTACGGGTTGATCGGCCCCAACGGCGCCGGCAAGACCACCTTCTTCAACGTGATCACCGGGCTCTACACGCCCGACAGCGGCAGCTTCGAGCTGGCCGGCAAGCCCTACAGGCCGACCGCGGTGCACGAAGTGGCCAAGGCCGGCATCGCGCGCACCTTCCAGAACATCCGCCTGTTCGCGGAAATGACCGCGCTCGAGAATGTGATGGTGGGCCGCCATGTGCGCACCCATTCGGGCGTGTTCGGCGCGATCTTCCGCTTGGGCGGCTTCAAGGCCGAGGAGGCTGCGATCACCGAGCGCGCGCACGAACTGCTCGAGTACGTCGGCATCGGCAAGTTCGCCGACTACAAGGCCCGCACGCTGTCGTACGGTGATCAGCGGCGGCTCGAGATCGCCCGTGCGCTGGCCACCGACCCGCAGCTGATCGCGCTCGACGAGCCGGCGGCCGGCATGAACGCGACTGAGAAGATGATGCTGCGCGAGCTGATCGACCGCATCCGGAAGGACAACCGCACCATCCTGCTGATCGAGCACGACGTGAAGCTGGTGATGGGCCTGTGCGACCGCGTGACGGTGCTGGACTATGGCAAGCAGATCGCCGAGGGCACCCCGGCGGACGTACAGAAGAACGAAAAAGTGATCGAGGCCTACCTCGGCACGGGAGGACACTGATGGCACAGACATTGTTGAAGGTGAGCGGCGTCAAGGTCGCCTATGGCGGCATTCAGGCCGTCAAGGGCATCGACTWCGAGGTCCGCGAGGGCGAGCTGGTGTCGCTGATCGGCTCCAACGGCGCCGGCAAGACCACCACCATGAAGGCCATCACCGGCACGCTGCCCTTCCTTGCCGGCGACATCGAGTTTCTCGGCAAGAGCATCAAGGGCCGCGGCGCCTGGGACCTGGTCGGCGAAGGCCTGGTGATGGTGCCCGAGGGCCGCGGCGTGTTCACGCGCATGACGATCACCGAGAACCTGCAGATCGGCGCCTTCATCCGCAAAGACAAGGCTGAGATCGCGAAGGACATCGAACGCGTGTTCTCGACCTTCCCGCGGCTCAAGGAGCGCGCCACGCAGCTGGCCGGCACGATGTCGGGCGGCGAGCAGCAGATGCTCGCCATGGGCCGCGCGCTGATGGCGCGGCCCAAGGTGCTGCTGCTCGACGAGCCGTCGATGGGCCTGTCGCCGATCATGGTCGACAAGATCTTCGAGGTCGTGAAGCAGGTCTACGACCAGGGTGTCACGGTGCTGCTGGTGGAGCAGAACGCCAGCCGCGCACTGCAACTGGCCGACCGCGGCTACGTGATGGAGTCGGGCCTGATCACCATGAGCGGCGACGCCAAGGTGATGCTGAGCGACCCCAAGGTGCGCGCCGCCTACCTTGGGGAATGATCAGTCGACCTTGGCGCCCGTGGCCTTGACGACCTTCTCGTACTTGACCAGTTCGCTCTTCATGAAGGCGCCGAACTGATCGGGCGTGCTGGCGACCGGTTCGGCGAGCAGCGATGCGAAGCGGGTCTTGGTCTCTGGCGAATCGAGTGCGGCGACGAAAGCGTGGTTGAGCTTGGCGACCACGTCGGGCGGCGTGCCGGCCGGCGCCACCAGGCCCCACCAGGTGTCGATCGAGAAGCCCTTGAGCGTGGCGGCCACTGTCGGGACCTCGGGCAGCGCACTGCTGCGCTGCGCCGTGGTGACCGCGATCGCCTTCAGCTTGCCCGAGCGGATGTTCGGCGCCGCGGTCGCGAGGTTGTCGAAGTTGAAGTCGACCTGGCCCGACAGCAGCGCGAGTTGCGCCGGATTGCCGCCGTTGTAGGGAATGTGGACCGCGAAGATGCCGGCTTCCTTCTTGAACATCTCACCCGCCAGGTGTCCGGCGCTGCCGTTGCCGCCACTGCCGTAGTTGAGCTTGCCTGGGTTGGCCTTGCCGTAGGCGATCAGGTCGGCCAGCGTGTTGATCCTCAGCCGTTGCGCGGTCTCGGCGTTCATGACGAGCACGTTGGGCACCCGCACCATCTGCGTCACGGGTGCGAAGTCGGTGGCGGCGTTGAAGGGCATCTTCGCGTAGAGCCAGGGATTGACCGCGTTGGTGGCGGTGGCCGCGATGCCGATCGTCAGGCCGTCGGGCGCGGCCTTGGCCACTGCGTCGGCACCGATGTTGCCGCCGGCGCCGGGCTTGTTGTCGATGATCACGGTGCCCAGCGAGTCCTTGACGCGTTCGGCCAGCACCCGTGCCGTGACGTCGATCGGCCCTCCCGCGGCATATGGCACGATCAGCCGGATCGGCCGCTGCTGCGCGTTCGCCTGGCCGCTGGCCAGCAGGGCGGCAGCCGACAGCAGGGTCAGCAGGAAGTGTCTGGCTTTCATGGATTCCATTGGGTGGGTCTCAGGGCAGGGCCTTGTCGGCCTCGGTGGTGAACGCGTCGGCATAGAACTCTTCGTCCGGCAGGCCGCGCTGCGCGACATAGTCGTGCTTGGCGGAGTCGACCACGATCGGCGCGCCACAGGCATAGACCTGGTGGCCCGAGAGGTCGTCGAAGTCCTCCAGCACGGCGCGATGTACGAAGCCGGTGCGGCCGTGCCAATCGTCCTCGGGCACCGCGTTGGAGACCACCGGCACGTAGCGCAGGTGGGGCATCTGCTGCAGCTGGGCGCGCAGCCAGTCGTCCATGTAGAGGTCTTCCGGCCGACGGCCGCCCCAGTACAGGGTGGCCGGGCGCTCGATACCCTTGGACTTCATGTTTTCCAGTAGCGCCTTGATCGGTGCGAAGCCGGTTCCCGACGCCAGCAGGATCAGCGGCTTGTCGGAGTCCTCGCGCAGGAAGAAGCTGCCGTAGGGGCCCTCGATGCGCAGGATTTCCTTTTCCTTCATGGCGCCGAAGACATGGTCGGTGAACTTGCCGCCCGGCAGGTGCCGGATGTGCAGCTCGAGGCCGGCGCCCGCCTGCTGCAGTGCGTGGGGGGCGTTGGCCATCGAGTAGCTGCGACGCGTGCCGTCGCGCAGGATGAATTCCACATACTGTCCGGCATGGAACTGCAGCGGCTCGCCCGCGGGCATCTGCAGGCGCAGCAGGACCACGTCGTGCGACATCTTCGCGAGCGACTGCACCCGCACCGGCATCTTGCGGATCGGGAAGGCGCCCGCCTCGGTCACCTGGCGCGATTCGAGCACCACGTCGCTCTCGGCCCGGGCGCAGCAGGTGAGCACGTAGCCAGCCAGCTGTTCCTCGGCGCTCAGCGCCTTGCTCTGGTGCGGGCCCAGGCTGACGCTGCCCGACAGCTTTTTGCACTTGCAGGACCCGCAGGCGCCGTCCTTGCAGCCGTAGGGAAGGCCGATGCCCTGGCGGATGCCGGCGGCCAGGATGGTCTCGTCGGCCAGGGCGGCGAAATGGCGCCCGCTCGGCTCCACCGTGATCTGAAAGCCCGCTTCGCTCGGCGCTGCGCTGGTCATGGGTATTCTTCGTTCTCTGCTCAAAAGGGAGAACGGATTTTGCCCTCAATCAACAGCCCCCTCGGGGCGAGGCCATCGCGCTTCCGGCGCGAGCGCGTGCTGGTCGTCGGCTGCGGTGACGTCGGGCTGCGCGCGGCCCGGCTGCTGCAGGGCCGCGTGCAGCTGGTCGCGCTGACTTCCTCGCCTGCACGCGTGCCCCTGCTTCGCCAGGCGGGCATCACGCCGATCGTGGCGGACCTGGACCAGGCGGCATCGCTGCGGCGGCTCTCGGGACTCGCCACGCGGGTGCTGCACCTGGCCCCGCCGGCCCGCGTCGAGGAAGGCGGGCGCTGGTGGCGCGATGCGCGCAGCCTGGCGCTGGTGCGCGCCCTGCGGCTGCGATCGCTGCCCGCGGCCCTGGTCTATGGGTCGACCAGCGGGGTCTACGGCGACTGCGGCGGTGCCCGGATCCATGAGACACGCGCCCTGCGGCCCGACACGCCGCGCGCGCATCGTCGGGTGGATGCCGAGCGGACGGTGCGCTGGCTGGGCCGCGCCGGCGTCGCCGTGCGGATCCTGCGCATCCCCGGCATCTATGCGCCCGACCGCGAGGGCGGCACCCCGCGCGAGCGGCTGCGCCGCGGCACTCCGGTGCTGCGGACCGAGGACGACGTCTACACCAACCACATCCATGCCGACGACCTAGCCCGTACCTGTGTCGCGGCGCTGTGGCGCGGCGGCCCGCAGCGCGTGTTCCATGCCAGCGACGACAGCGAGATCAAGATGGGCGACTACGTCGACCTTGCGGCCCGCCTCTACGGACTGCCGTTGCCGCCGCGGATCGCGCGCGACGAGGCGCAGGCCCAGTTGCCCTTGTCGCTGCTGAGCTTCATGGGTGAATCGCGGCGGCTCGACAACACGCGTCTGAAGCACGAACTGCGCGTGCGCCTACGCTATCCGACCGTGGCCGCGGGACTGCAATCGGAGCGCTGAAACATCCGGCTGCAGCCCGGCTGGCCCCGCACGGCAGAATTGGCGCATGCCCACGACCCAGCTCTCCGTTTATTTCTTTCTCCAGGTCGCCGCCATCATCGCGGTCTGCCAACTCGTCGGCCGACTGGCACGCTGGATCGGACAACCCCAGGTGGTGGGCGAGATGATTGCCGGCGTCATGCTTGGCCCCTCGTTGTTCGGCTTGTTCCTGCCGGAGTTGCAGCGCGCCCTGTTCCCGAAGGAAACACTGGGCATGCTCTACGTCGGCGGCCAGCTCGGGGTCGGCATGTACATGTTCCTGGTCGGTACCGAATTCCGGGCCGACCACTTCAAGCGACGCTTCCGAAGCGCGGCCTCGGTGTCTGCCGCCGGCATCCTGGTTCCTTTTGCGCTGGCCTTCGCGCTGGTTCCCTGGCTGCACGAGATCCCGGGCCTGTTCTCGGACCGGGCCAAGCCGCTCGAGGCGGCGCTGTTCCTCGGTGCGGCGATCGCCATCACCGCCTTTCCAATGCTGGCGCGGATCATCCACGAGCGCGGCCTTGCCGGCACCTCGCTCGGCACGCTGGCATTGACGGCGGGCGCGGTCGACGATGCGGCTGCGTGGTGCATCCTGGCGGTGGTGCTGGCGAGCTTCGGCGGCTCTTGGGGCGGCGCCTATGCCGCGATCGGCGGCGGCGTGGCCTACTCGCTGTTCATGGTGTTCGTCGGCTCCCGGTTTCTCAAGCGGCTGGCGCGGCACGTGCGCCCCGATGCGCCCTTGAGCTCCTCGCTGCTGGCAGTGGTGCTGGTGCTCTTCTGCCTGAGCGCGTTCGCGATGGATGCCATCGGCATTCACGCCGTCTTCGGCGGCTTCCTGCTCGGTGCGGTGCTGCCGCGCGGCGCCCTGACCGAGAAGCTGCGCGAACAACTGCAGCCCTTCGTCGTCATCTTCCTGCTGCCGATGTTCTTCACCTATTCGGGCCTCAACACCCGGCTGGCGGTGCTGTTCGAGCCCGGCATCCTGCTCGGCGCCATCGCCATCCTGGCGGCGTCGTTCTGCGGCAAGGGCATCGCCTGCTGGGCCGCAGCGCGGATGGCTGGCGAGAGCCAGCGCGATGCGATGGCGATCGGCTCGCTGATGAACGCGCGCGGCCTGATGGAACTCATCATCATCAACATCGGCCTGCAGGCCGGCGTGATCCTGTCGGGCCTGTTCTCGATCCTCGTGCTGATGGCGATCCTCTCGACGCTGATGGCGACGCCGCTGTTCAATTGGGTGACGCGCGATCGCAAACCGGGCCCGGCGGTTCAGGCGCCGGCCTGATCCCTCTCGGGCATCAGGCGGCGTCGCGCTCGATACCGTATTTCTTCAGCAGCTTGCCGAAGGCGCGCCGCTCCTTGCCGACCATCTGCGCGGCCCGCGTGACATTGCCCTCGGCCTGGCGCAACGCGCGTTGCAGGTAGTCCTGCTCGAAGAGGCGAACGGCCTCGGCCTTGGCGAGCTGGAAGCGCATCAGGCCGCTGTCGTCCCATTCGTCGGCCATCGCGGGCTCGATGCGCGGCGCCGGCTCTTGGCGCACCGGAATGCCGCCGCCCATCAGGAACTCCCGATGAACCCAGTTCTCGAGCTCGCGGATGTTGCCGGGCCACGCCTGACTGCGCAGCCACTGCAGTTCCTGGGCCGACAGCGTCTTCGCGGGCAAGCCGTACTTCGCGCTGAAGCGGCGAATGAAATGCGAAGCCAGCAGGTCGATGTCGCCGACGCGTTCCCTCAGCGGCGGCAGCACCAAATGAAGGATCTTGAGCCGGTACATCAGGTCGGCGCGGAACGCGCCTTGGGCGACCAGTGCCGCCAGCGGGCGATTGGAGGCAGCCACCACGCGCACGTCGGTGCTGAGCTCGCGGGCCGTCCCCAGCGGCCGGTAGCGCTGGTCTTGAAGAAAGCGCAGCAGCGTCACCTGGGCCTTGCCGCTCAGTGCATCGACCTCGTCGAGGAACAGGGTGCCGCCGTTGGCCTCGGCGACCAGACCGGCGCGCGCCTGCCGTGCATMGGTGAAGGCGCCGCGCTCGTGGCCGAAGAGTTCCGATTCGATCAGCGCCTCGGGCAGGGCGCCGCAATTGACCGGCACGAAGGGCCGGGCGCTGCGCAAGCCGCCGTAGTGGATGACGCGGGCGGCGAGTTCCTTG
>NZ_JBFUIU010000428.1:0-7831 GCF_056401695.1 Variovorax sp. P4_D9 | reverse complement strand
GAACAAGCGCACCATCGAGAGCCTGCAGGACGCCGTCGACACCGCCCTGGCCAACGCGAAGATTGCGGCCGACGCGGTCGCCCAGGACATGCGCGCGAAGCTGGCCGTCTACAAGGACACCGCCAAGGACCACCKTTTCCTGTTCGCTGACATTCAGCCGCTGATCCAGAAGCCGCTCGACGACTTCCTGATGGTTGTGCGCGCCCGCATCGCCGAGCATGCCGCGAAGGAAGCGAAGCGCCTCGAAGACGAGCGTGAGCGCATTCGCAAGGAAGAAGCCGAGAAGGCAGCAGCCGCGGCGCCCGTGGTCGCAGCCGCACCAGTTGCTGCACCAGCTGCAGCGCCCTCTCCCGCTCCGGCCTTGGTCCACATGCCCGTGCGCGCTGCCGCGAACGAGCCGGCCAGCAAGCCCACGCTCACGCTCGGCCAGATCGGCACGCGCCTGGGCTTTGCGCTGACGGCCGCGTTCATCGGTGAACTGGGCTTCGCGCCGGCCGGCCGTGAGCGCGCCGCAGTGCTCTACCACGAGTCCGACTTCGCCCTCATCTGCGCGGCCCTGGTCGATCACATCCAAAGCATCCAGACGCTGCAAGCGGCCTGACCCTTTCACCCACCCTCGGATCAGAACCCCGAAATGAAGATCGAATGCAAGCACCCGTCGCTGCACATCGCGCCCGCCGACGCCATCAACGAAGCCCGAAAAATGGGCCTGGGGAAAGCACCATGAAACTACTGCGCCTGCCCGAGGTGTCCGAGCGCGTGCGCCGCGGCAAATCGACCATCTACAGCGAGATCAAGAAGGGCGCGTTCCCTGCGCCGGTCAAGCAAGGCGGTGGCAACTTTTGGCTCGAAACCGAGATCGACGCCTACCTGCAGAGCCTCATCTCTGCGCGTCCAGCCAGTCAGCCCACTTCTGCATCATGAGCACGCGATCGTCCCAGTACTCGGCGCGGTTGTACGCGCCGCGCAGCCTGGCGTCGATCTCGTGCGAAAGCTGCTTCTCGATGAACCGCGTGTCCACCTTCAGCCGCTCATCCAGCACGGTGCGCGCCATGGCGCGGAAGCCGTGCGGCGTATGCCTCCCCTCATAGCCGCAAGAGTTCAGCCGGCCCGATAGAGTTCCTTCGGAGATCGGCTGCCCGTACCTGCGGCCGGGGAAAAGCCAACCCTCATTGCCCACCACGCCCTGGTGCTGACGAAGCAGCGTCACGACCTGCGTTGCGAGCGGCACCCAGTGCTCCTCCCTGCCCTTCATCCGCTCGGCCGGGATGGTCCACAGGGCGTTGTCGAGATCGAACTCCTGCCAGGTGGCCTCTCGGATCTCGGTTGGCCGCTGCCATACGTAGGCGGAAAACAGCAGTCCGGCCCGCACCACCCAGTTCTCCGTCGACCGTAGCGCCACCATCAGCGCCGGCACCTGAGCTGCCTCGGTCACCGCCGGGAAGCTGCGCGTCTTGCGCGTCTTGAAGCTGCGCAGCGTCCCCATCGGCACCGGCGAGGTCAGCAACTGCGGTCGCTTCTCGTCGTCGATGCCAAACTCGAACAGCTCGCGCAGCCACATGCGGATGCGGCGCACCATCTCGAAGGCGCCGCGCTCTTCGACCTTGCGCAGGATCTCGACGATTTCGGCGCGCGTCACCGCGTGCGGCGCCTTCGCGCCGAGCTTCGTGAACACGTCCTTTTTCAGCGCCGCCTCGATGTTCCCGCGATAGACCGCGCTCGCGTCGGCCTTGGTGGTGGCCATCCAGTCGTCGAACATCGTGCGCAGGGTGTCCGTCGACTCTGCTGCTGTGCGCACCTGCTTCTCTGCGGCGCGCTTCTCAGCGGGGTCTTGGCCGGCAGCCAGAGCGCGCCTTGCTTCCTCTGCCTTGTCTCGCGCGGCCGCGAGCGTCAGGGTGGGCCAGCGCCCGAGCGTGTGATCGGTTCGCTTCGTGATGTTCGAGTAGCGAAGGATCCAGGCGGAATGACCGTTCGGGTGAACCACCAGCATCAGGCCGTCACCGTCGCCAATGCGGCGCGGCTTTTGTGTCTCGGCGGCCTGCTTGATGGCTTCGGCCAGGCGCGACTTGAGAGCCAGTGCGGAGAGGGTGTGTCTGGGCATGCGGCGGTTTTTACCACAGCGATTCTGGCGGCCCGTTACCACACCCCATCCCACTTACCACCCCGATTACCACCTTTCGTCGTCGGAATGCGATGGAAACCATTGGAAAAACTTTGACGATCCAAGAGGCCAAACCAAAGAAAAAGCCCCGTAAATCAACGACTTACGGGGCTTTTTTCAGAAGGCCTTGGACAAGTCCAAAACCTGTATTGGCGGAACCGGAGGGATTCGAACCCTCGATGAGGCTCTACACCCCATACTCCCTTAGCAGGGGAGCACCTTCGGCCACTCGGTCACAGTTCCTGAGCCATGGATTATGCCACGTTCAAGCGCTCGGTTGATCGAGATCGAAGGCTTTGTGCAGCGCGCGGACCGCGAGTTCCATGTACTTCTCGTCGATCACGACCGAGGTCTTGATCTCGCTGGTCGAAATCATCTGGATGTTGATGCCCTCCTCGCTCAGCACGCGGAACATCTTGCTGGCCACGCCGACGTGGCTGCGCATGCCGATGCCGACGATGCTGACCTTGCAGATCTTGGTGTCGCCGACGATGTCGGCCGCGCCCAGCGTCGGCAGCACCTTGGCCTTGAGGAGGTCGACCGCGCGGGCGTAGTCGTTGCGGTGCACCGTGAAGCTGAAATCGGTGCGCCCATCCTTGCTCAGGTTCTGGATGATCACATCGACTTCGATGTTGGCGTCGGCGATGGCGCCGAGGATGTGATACGCGATGCCCGGTTTGTCGGGCACACCCAGCACGGAAATCTTGGYTTCGTCGCGGTTGAACGCAATGCCGGATACGACGGCTTGTTCCATGTTTTCGTCTTCCTCGAAAGTGATCAGCGTGCCTGACTTGGCTTCTTCGTTGATGTCGATGTCCCACGGCGTGAAGCTCGAAAGCACACGCAGCGGCACCTTGTACTTGCCGGCGAACTCGACCGAGCGGATCTGCAGCACCTTGGAGCCCAGGCTCGCCATTTCGAGCATCTCCTCGAAACTCACGGTCGCCAGGCGGCGCGCGTCAGGCTCGACCCGCGGATCGGTGGTGTAGACGCCGTCGACGTCGGTGTAGATGAGGCATTCATGCGCCTTCATCGCAGCGGCGATGGCCACCGCCGAGGTGTCGCTGCCGCCGCGGCCGAGCGTGGTGATGTTGCCGGCGTCGTCGACACCTTGGAAGCCGGTGATCACGACCACGCGCCCAGCATCGAGGTCGGCGCGCACGCGCTCGTCGTCGATGCTCTCGATGCGCGCCTTGGTGTAGGCGCTGTCGGTCTTGACTTGGACCTGCCAGCCCGCGTAGCTCACGGCCTGCAGGCCCTCGGCCTGCAGCGCGATGGCCAGCAGCGCCGACGAAGCCTGCTCGCCGGTCGAGGCCAGCATGTCGAGTTCGCGGTTGTGGTCGTCGTCGGGCGTGCCGGAGGCGAGTTCCTTGGCGAGYCCGAGCAGGCGGTTGGTCTCGCCGCTCATGGCGCTCGGGACCACGACCATCTGGTGGCCGGCGCGTGCCCACTTGGCAACGCGTTTGGCGACATTCCGGATGCGCTCGGTCGAGCCCATCGACGTGCCGCCGTATTTATGAACGATCAATGCCATGGGTGAAAGTCAAAGAGAAAATTCGGATGCCGCAAGGCCGGCCACTGCTGGTCATTGCTGATACTCGTTCGCCCGCCGGGCCGAAATCAGCGCGAGGGCTGCGGGCTACGACAAGGGCGAAGCATTGTACCAACGCAGCACCGGCCCCTCTCGCTCGACCCGCCCGGCCGCGATCTTCAGGCGGATATGGTGGCCGCGCGTGCTGCAGGCCGCGATCTGGGCCAGCAGCTCCTGCAGCTGCGCTTCGCTCGGCACCGCGCCGTGATCACGCTTCAGCCAATGGCGCAAGGCGTTGGCGAGCCGCTCGGGCGACAGCGCGCGCAGCACTGCCAGCGCCGGCGGCGAACCCGCTGCCGAAAGATCCTCGGCGGCGACCTCGGCCAGCAAGGCCGAAGCCCGGGCCGCATTGCGCGCCGAACGGGCGAAGGTCTCCCGGAACTGCGGCATTGCCAGCCCGAGCGCCGGCATCACCTGCAGACGGATGCGGTTGCGCGTATAGCGCAGTTCGGCGTTGGTCGGATCATCGACGTAGGCCACGGCGCTCGCCGCCAGCCACCCGCGCAGCGCTTCGGCATGCACCTCCAGCAGCGGCCGATGGAAACTCACGCCGTGGCGCGCGATCTGCCGCGGCATCCCCGCCAGCCCATCGAGGCCGGCGCCGCGGCTCAGCGCGATCAGCATCGTCTCCACCTGGTCATCGGCATGCTGGGCCAGCGCGACGTGCCGAATCCCGTGGGCCAGCGCCAGCGCCGCCAAGGAGGCGTAGCGGGCGCGGCGGGCCATGTCCTCGGGGCTCTCGCCCGGCGCATGGCGGGCATCGACACGGCCCGAATGCAGGGGCACGCCGAGCGCGGCGCAGGCGGCGGCGCAGTGGGCTTCGAAATCATCGGCCGCCTGCTGCAGCCCGTGGTGCACGTGCAGCGCATGCACCTGCCCTGGCCAGCGGGCGGCGGCGGCGTGCAGCAGCGCGGTCGAATCGGCGCCGCCGCTGAACGCGATACCCAGCGGCAAGGGAGCCGCAGCCCAGGACGCGAGTGCTTGGGCTGCCGGGTTTTCCATGGAAGCTGAGCGAGCGCGGGGCCGGAAGCTCCGGCCGTCCCGCGCCCTACTTGCTGCTGTCGGCCTTGGTGTCGGCGAAGCGGCCGTAGCTCTGCAGCCGTTCGTAGCGGCGGTTCAGCAGGTCCTTGGTTGACAGGTCGCCGACCTGGCGGAAGGCATCGTTGAGCGCCCGCTTGAGGAACGCCGCCATCTGCCGGTGGTCGCGGTGGGCGCCGCCGACCGGCTCGTTGACGATCTTGTCGACCAGGCCGAGCGCCTTGAGGCGGTGCGCCGTGATGCCCAGCGCGTCGGCCGCTTCCTGGGCCTTGTCGCTGGTCTTCCAGAGGATCGAGGCGCAGCCTTCGGGGCTGATCACGGAATAGATCGAGTACTGCAGCATCACCAGCTGGTCGCCGACCGAGATGGCAAGCGCGCCGCCGGAGCCGCCCTCGCCGATGATCGTGACGATGATCGGCACCTCGAGCTGCGCCATCTCGAAGATGTTGCGGCCGATGGCTTCCGACTGGCCGCGCTCCTCGGCGTCGATGCCCGGATAGGCACCGGGCGTGTCGACGAAGGTGAACACCGGGAGCTTGAACTTCTCGGCCGTCTTCATGAGCCTGAGCGCCTTGCGGTAGCCCTCGGGCTTGCTCATGCCGAAGTTGCGCGCCGTGCGCTCCTTGGTGTCGCGGCCCTTCTGGTGGCCCAGCACCATGCACGACGTGCCGTTGAAGCGCGCCAGGCCGCCGACGATCGACAGATCGTCGGCGAAGTGGCGGTCGCCGTGCAGTTCGACGAAATCCGTGAAGATCTCGTTGACGTAGTCGAGGGTATATGGGCGCTCCGGATGCCGGGCGATCTTGGTGATCTGCCAGGGCGTCAGGTCGCTGTAGATGTCCTTGGTGAGCTGCAGGCTCTTCTTGCCCAGCTGATCGATTTCTTCCGAAATGTCGACCGCCGATTCGGTCTGCACATAGCGCAGTTCTTCGATCTTGCTTTCGAGCTCGGCCACGGGCTGCTCAAAGTCGAGAAAGGTTCGTTTCGCCAACGTCTTCTCCTGTTTTTCAATATGCGACCGGTAGCGGGTCGAGCGATCGCCAAATATACCAAGTCGCGACGCTGCAATACGGCGCCCAGGCGACCGCCACCTCGCGGGCGTCGCTGCGGCTGACCGGATCACCGGAAAAATAGTTCTGGCTGATGCCGGTGATCAGGCCCGGATCGTCCAGCGGCAGCACGTTGGGCCGCATCAGGTGGAAGATCAGGAACATTTCGGCGGTCCAGCGTGAGATACCGCGGATCGCGACCAGTTCCGCGATGATCATCTCGTCGGACATGTTCTCCCAGGCGCTGACATGCACCGCGCCCGAGTCGAAATGGATCGCCAGGTCGACCAGGTATTCGACCTTGCGCACTGACAGGCCGGCGGCGCGCATGTCGTCGACCTTGAGCTTCAGCACGCTGGCCGGCGTCAGCTTGCGCGGCAGCTCGAGGAAGCGGCTCCACACCGTCTGCGCCGCCTTGACCGAGATCTGCTGGCCGACGATGCTGCGGGCAAGCGTCGTGAAGGCGTCGCCGCGGGACTCCAGGCGAACGTCGCCGAAGCGCGGGATCAGCCGCTTCATCACGCGGTCCTTCTTGGCCAAATGCCGGCAGGCCTCCTCCCAGTAGTCGGGCGTGAAAACCTGGACGATCGGTTCCCTGGCGGCGGCGGCCATGGGGCGGGCAGCGCCGCTCACTGTGCCGAAGTCCAGGTGGTGCCGGTCGCCGAGTCCTTCAGCACGATGCCCTGGGCCAGCAGCTCGCTGCGGATGCGGTCGGCCTTGGCGAAGTCCTTCGCCGCCTTGGCCTCGGCACGCTGCTGGATCAGGGCCTGGATGGTCACGTCGTCGAGCGTGCTGCCGGCCTGCAGGAAAGCTTGCGGGTCGGACTGCAGCAGGTTCAGGCAGCCGGCCAGTGCTTTCAGCAGTCCCGCGGTCTCGCGCGACTGGGTGCGGTTGACTTCCCCGGCCAGGTCGAACAGCACTGCCACCGCCTCGGGGGTGCCGAAGTCCTCGTCCATGGCCGCCTTGAAACGCGCGGCATGGGCGTTGTTCCAGTCGATCGCCAGCGGCGCCGCCGGCACCAGGGCGAGCGCGTTGTAGAGCCGGCGCAGCGAGTTGCGGGCGTCGTTCAGGTGCACGTCGCTGTAGTTGAGCGGGCTTCGGTAGTGCGCCCGGACGACGAAGAAGCGGATGGTCTCGGCGTCGAACTGCTTCAGCACGTCGCGGATCAGGAAGAAGTTGCCCAGGCTCTTGGACATCTTCTCGTCGTCGATGTTGATGAAGCCGTTGTGCATCCAGGTGCGGGCCAGCGGCTTGCCATTGGCGCCCTCGCTCTGGGCGATCTCGTTCTCGTGGTGCGGGAACTGCAGGTCGGCGCCGCCGCCGTGGATGTCCAGCGTCTCGCCGAGCAGCTGGCAGGCCATTGCCGAGCACTCGATATGCCAGCCGGGCCGGCCGGCGCCGAATTCGCTCGGCCACTTGACCTCCTCGGGTTCGGTGGCCTTGGCGCTCTTCCAGAGCACCGGGTCGAGCGGGTCGTCCTTGCCGTCGAGCACGGCCACGCGCTCGCCTGCATGCAGTTCGTCGAGCGTCTTGCCGCTCAGTTTGCCGTAGCCCGGGAACTTGCGCACCGCGAAGTTGACGTCACCGTTGGGCGAGCGGTAGGCCAGGCCGTTGTGCTCGAGCGTGGAGATCATCGACAGCATCTGCGGAATGAACTCCGTCGCCCGCGGCTCGTGTGTAGGCCGTTCGATTCCGAGCGCGTCGGCATCCTCATGCAGGGCGTCGATCATGCGATCGGTCAGGGCCCGGATACTCTCGCCGTTCTCGACCGCCCGGCGGATGATCTTGTCGTCGATGTCGGTGATGTTGCGCACGTAGTCGACCGCCAGGCCCGATGCCTTGAGCCAGCGCTGCACCACGTCGAAGGCAATCATCGAGCGCGCGTGGCCCAGGTGGCAGTAGTCGTAGACCGTCATGCCGCACACGTACATGCGCACCCTGCCAGGTTGCAGTGGGGAAAATTCCTCCAGTTCACGCGACAGCGTGTTGTAG
>NZ_JBFUIU010000427.1:0-7834 GCF_056401695.1 Variovorax sp. P4_D9 | reverse complement strand
CATGAATTGCGACGGGCCGCCGGCATCGAGGCCCCGCTCTCAGTGAGCGGGTTGCCGAAGCGCCTCTACCAGCGCCAGCGGACCATCTGAACGAAGGGTACGCCTCGTTTGTTATGGCTGTGTGACCCCCGACGTTCGGCACCTCGCTGATCGAGGGCTTTTTCCTATCCGCCTGGCCGCTTCAACCTCCAGCTCCGTCCCAGGCAACGCACCCCTACCCCGGCCATCTCGACCACGGCAAGCATGACATCGGTTCTTTCAGGCGTAAAAGGCCCGCGCAAGGCGGCGGCATCTTCCGGCAGAGTTGAGTCTCAGCGAACCAATTCAATCTCGTTCGGCCGCCAAGTCTTGGTGAAGAAGCTTTCATCCGAGCTGTACAGGCGCAGGATGGTGAACCAGCCCTTGCCGGGCACCGTCTGGATCCAGTTGCCGTCCTTTGYAGCTGCTGGTTTGGAAGGCGCGAATTAGACGGTGGTCGAGCCGTCCGCGTTGGCAGCGGCAGCCGGCGACGGGTACGTCTGGCTTCCTGCGCGCGGGTAGCGCTGCGGTGTCTGCAGCATGGAGCGCGATTGGTTGTCGTAGACGGTGAAGGACCAGAACTTGGCTGCGGGGATGTTGGCCGGCAAGGTCACCTTGTAGGTCTTGCCGCCATCGAAAGCGTTCTTGTCGGCATCCGTGAAGCCCATCAGGCATCCGTGAAGCCCATCAGGTACTGCGATCCGACGTTGGGCACCCGCATGATCATGCCCGGCGAGTCCATCGTGTAGCCGTAGTAAAAAGCCGCCCGCGAGTCGAGGGTTCGCGCACCGGTCGGCGGCAAAGGCTTGAAGCCGTCCTTGGCAAACGTGGGCGGCGGGGTCTCGAAGTTGAACCCACCCTGCCACAGCATGTTGGCCCACCTCGAACCGGGGTAGTACGCCCAGCCGGGGTACTCTTTGGGGCAGTGCCTGGAACCCCCGATGAGCCTGCCGCTTCCAAGAACGTCTTGCCCGGGCTTTTTCATGGGCTTTCGCTTGGGGCCATCCACTCCATTGCCGTGCGCGCCGGTCCCGCTCCTTCGACGCTTATCTCAGCTCGATGAAGTTGCTCTCGATCCAGACCTTGCCCTCCTCGTTCAGGGCGAAGGTAAGTGCCTTTTCCCTGCTGATCGTCCTCTCGCGAATGGCTCGCGACAACGGGGACTCCTGCGACAGGTCTTCGGGCCTGTRGTTGTAGACGTGCCGCTTCCCGTCTTCATCGCTGAGAGCGTAGGAAACTGCAATGCCATCCAGGTCGGCAAGAGGTTGCAGGAACGCAATGAACTGCGACGCGGTGATGCCTTCGGCCTTGATGGCGTTCCAGTGCTTGTAGAGGATTGCCATCGAGGTAGCTTGCGCGCATTGGGTGAGTTCTGCCGAAGGCGGGGCCGATGCGATCTCCGCAGCCATGGATTCGGACGCCCCAGCGCTGCCGTCCTTTCGGAAGAAGTTGGTCACGGCCCTCGCGAAGGTTATGGCATCCGTTTGGTTTCGGGGCCTCGCCGCGTGGTCCTCCAAGTGAAGCGGCACTGAATCGATGTCCTCGTTGCGCATGTGCATCTCAAATCCCAATCCCATTGAACGAACTGAGTGTAATCGTACGGTTGAGAGCTGCGACGCGTATGAATTCCGGGGCAAGGTCTCGCTTGGAAACGTGCATTTTTGCGGAACTTCGCCTTCAGGATCGTCGAGCTATGTGTGTCGATCGCCGACCCGACAGAGGACTACAACAACCGCGCGACCGAAGCGACCGAAGCGACCGAAGCGACCGAAGCGATCGGGGCCGAGCTGGGCGAGCACTAAGACCCGCGCCGCGCCTAGACCTGCGCGGAGAGACCTTGGCCTCCGCCGGTTATGCCACTGATAGACCCTCAGCGTGCCGAGCTCCGCGGCGTCCATGGGTTTCGGCATGTTCGCTACAAAGGTCCGCGTCTCGGCTTCGGTGGAAGTTTGGTTCACCGGAGAAATATGCCCCAGCAGGGTGATATGCAGTTTTGTCACCAGCAAGTGCGCGAAGAAAGCCTGCAGGTGCTTATCGTTGAAATCTTGCAGTTCCCGCGCGCCCGCATGTGCTGGGCCTGCTCCACGATCTGATCGACGAGGTCCAGGTCGCGCAACCGCCCCAAGGAGCCGACATTTGCGTCCAAAGGCGGGGTCGCAATGTTGGAATGCAGAGGCCGTCGGACACTCGCCGTTTTTCAGCGATGCCCGAAAGCCACCGACGCTCACATCAAGTTCGCCGCGAAGAACCTTTAGTACGGCCCTGAGTGCAGCCAGCATCACGTTGTGCTCATGCCTCCTGGCCGCGATGAGGAAGATCGCGTTGAAGGCCTTGTTTCTCAAGCGAGCGCCAGGCCAGCGCCCAGAAGGATCGGGGAAAGCGAATTCATGGCACGACCTTTGTGATATCTCTGCTCCATCGCCACTCCCATGGCGGCGTCGGGTCAGCTTCGCGCCATAGGCCGACGTGCTTGGCCTTCGCCTCAGCGCCGGACCTCGGCGGCCGCGTCGAGGCTCTCCTCAAGAATGATGAGGATTGCCGTGCCGCGTGGCTGAATAATTCTCTCCGCCTGCCCAACGGGCGACAAGCTTACGTGCGTCCGGCTTGCGAGGGACTAGTGGTCGGCGCGCCGAACTGCGCGCCCCCGAAGTTCCTCGCCTGCACGATTCCCACCGCAGCACTGGAGAGCGTATGACCATGCCCCACACCGAATGGTTTTGCCGGATCCGGCGTCTCACTGTTCTCTTGCTCTGGTGCGGTAGCAGTATCGCCGCCCAGCCCCTAGCGCCGCTCGGCGTTGAGTCGAAAGTCACGGTTTCCGGGATCTCGTCCGGAGGCTACATGGCGGCGCAATTTGCTGTCGCGTTCTCGGCCAGCGTCAAGGGAGTCGGCGTGCTGGCTGGCGGTCCCTACGATTGTGCGCAGGGCGACGTGCAACAGGCCACCACACGATGTTCGTGCGTCCTTCCGCCGTGGTGCAGCACGCCGACGCCTTCGGTGCTGGCGTTCCAAAGCGCCAATCGGGCCCGAGGCAAGGCTGCGGTCGAGCAGATCGATCCGCTCAGTAAGCTCCAGGAACAGCGCGTTTGGCTGTTCTCGGGCGGCAATGACACGACCGTGCCGCCCGCCAACGTTGAGGCGATCAAGCTGTTCTATGTGGCGCAAATGAAGCTGTCACCCTCTCTTCTGCGTTACCGCCACATGGCCGGCTCTGGCCACGGACTGCCGGTGCAGCCGAAACCGGCAGATGCGGTCGGCTGCGCGTCGTCGGCATACCCGTTCATCACCGATTGCCCGCTCGATGCGGCCGGCGATCTGCTGAAGTGGTTGTATCCGGGCACGGTCGTGAGCGGCCAGTCGACCGACGGTCAGCTCCTCGAGTTCGATCAGCGGCCGTACATCGCAGGGCTTGGCTACACCGGTTTGGGCGACACCGGCTACGTCTACGTGCCGAACACCTGTGCCGCCGCCGGCGCGCGTTGTCGACTACATGTCGTGTTCCACGGATGCCGGCAGGCGCGGGAGTCCGACGACGAACGCGGTGGCACGGTCGGTGATCTTTTCGCACGCGAGGCCGGCTATAACCGCTGGGCGGCCGGCAGCCGCATCGTCGTGCTCTATCCGCAGGTGCAGCCGTTCGACACTGGCAATCTGCTGGTTGCCTACCAGAACAACCCGCGCGCATGCTGGGACTACTGGGGGTACACGCAGCCGATTGCCCTCATCAGCCGGCAGGTCACGCAAATGGCACCGCAGATGCTCGCCGTGCGCGCGATGATCGCCGCATTGCAACGCTAGACCAGCAGGGGCACCGCCTCATCTGATCGCCGGAGCCCTACGAGACGACGGCCAGCCTCGTTTCTCAGCGACAAGGGATGCAATATGCCACTCCACCATCTTGTCGATTCAGGGCAGCCCATTTCACCGCCGCTGGACATCCAGCGCACGACGTTGAGCCTCGACGTGCTTGGCCGCTATGTATGCAGCACCTGGGATGAAGCCACCAACGACGACACCAGGCGCTTCGATGCCATCGTCATTGGTGGCGGCATGTTCGGCGGCTACTGTGCCGAAAAGATCTATCGCCTGGGGGAGGCAGCGGGTGAAGGTGCTGGTACTGGACGCGGGCGCCTTCCTGCTGCCCATGCACCTGCAAAACCTTCCGCAGATAGGCTTCCACGTGCCGCGGCCGCTCGCTCCGAGCGAAGACCCGGGCAGTGCGCGCGAGATCGTCTGGGGAATGCCCTGGCGCAGCAATACAGAGTTCATCGGCCAAGCCTATTGTCTGGGAGGCAAATCGCTCTACTGGGGCGGATGGTGCCCGCGCCTGCTGGGCGAAGATCTCGCGCAATGGCCACCGTCAGTCGCCCAGTACCTCAAGCAGAACTACTCGCTGCTCGAACAGCAGACGGGCGTCGACGTGAAGACCGATTTCATCCAGGGCGCGCTGTTCGAGCTAATCAAGACGCAGATCGGTGCCGCGGTGCAGGCGATGCCCGGGCTGAACCTGGATGCCGTTGAAGCCGCCGCTCGCGGTGCAGGGCCAATCGCCGGCATGGGGCCTGTTCAGCTTCGACAAATACAGCAGCACCACCGGCCTCATCGAAGCGGTGCGGCAAGCTGCGGGAGCCCCGGATTCGGACCGCCGGCTCTTCGTGGTCCCAAACTGCCACGTCACCGGGCTGAGGGTTGAGGACGCCGCAGTCTCGTCGGTCAACGTCGAATTGGCGGGGGGCACCCGATGCTTGCCCGTGCGGCCGGGCTGCGCGGTGATCATGGCTCTCGGCACGATCGAATCCACGCGTGGTCAGCCGCAACCGCGATGGACTGGGCGCGACCTACCATGAGGCGGGTACATAGCGGATTGGCTCCTCACCCGCAAGTTCGGTGACCGACACGAATGTCCGTTGCCACCATGTGGGCAACGCGTTCTGTGCGGACCAGTCGTTGTTCGTCACCGTCGGCTCGGTGAACCCAACGTTGACCGGCCTTGTTCTCGCGAGAAAGGTCGCTCAAGCTGCGGTAGCGCTGTCTACAGGCGCACAGCCGCCGCCGTGAGCGGCGCGCCCCGTCGCACGCAGGCCGTGAAAAGCCTGAGGCGTGACGTCTTGGCCGTTTGGCACCGGTCCGCTCCCGTTCTCCCGTTCTGCCGTTCTGCCGTTGAGGCGTCGGGACGGCTCACATGGCCGATCTCATGTCATGATCAAGGAAGCCACGTGGCAATTGCAGAGTGACGAGGAGCCCGAAGGGTAGGTCTCATGTGCCTCTGTTCCCTTCGCTCATGGTCTAACACCACGGTGATGCCCATGACGATTCGCCGCGCCACCGTAGCGCGCAACCGCTCATCTGCAAACACGTTGGCGTAGAGCGCGCGCATCTGGGAATGGCCTTTGGCGAGCGCTCCGGCGTATGACCCGGTGCAACTGGTGGACGCCTTCCATGCGCTGGTTGGCGTACGTCGCGAAGATGTCAGAAGGCTCCATTCACCGCCACGGCGAGAGGGCTCCAGGCGGCGCCGCTAGGGCTGATTCAACTGGGCGTAGGGCACGAAGGCGGCGCCGCCCCAGTTGGCCTGCAGCAAGACGCCCTTGTCGGTGAACTGGTAGGTGGAGATGAAGGGATTGAAGGACATAGACATGTCCGCCGACGATCCCTCGGCGCGTAGCTTCATGGTTGCGTCGGCCGACGCAGCGACGTCAGCGCCGAGTTGTCGAAATTGGTCGAACACTTCCTTGTTCTTGAAGACCATCACCTGGCGGAAATCTTTGTAGCCGACGCCCGGACCGGTGCCGGCCCTCGTTGCGAGCATGAAGGTGTTCGCCTGCGTTGCATTGTCCACCAGCACCCCTGTGCCACGCGCCCCGACGAAGAGCACGACGTTGATCTGCGAGGAATCGAACACTGCGTAGCCAACCGCCTTCTTCACCTCATCGCGGGCCTCGGGCTTTTGCGCAAAGAGTTCGTCGAGCGTCTTGTCGCGCATGGCGAGAATCTCAGCCTTGACTTTTGGGACTTCGGCAGGCGACAGCGTGGGCTGCACAGAATTATCGCCATGTGTGGATCCCGCGGCGCAGGCCGATACCACGATGGGCAGCAACAACACCATCCAGTCAAGTTGTTTCATGTCGAATTCCTGAAAAGCGAGCGGGGGGTATGACCAGGCACCGCGAGTCCGTGTCATTGTGCGCCTTCCAATGGGTCGGGCGACCGTTGCCGCCATGTCTTCTGCGCACCACTGAGGGGCCCCAAGTGCCGAGCCACGACCGTGCGGCTTGGTCGGGTAGTCGCGACGGATCTTGCCGATGGCGTTGTTCGACGCTCCCACGAGCAGCCCTGCCTGGATGCCGGCGCGGTCCATGTCCGCCACCAGCTTCGGCATGCCGCCGTCCTCGATCTTGGCTTCGCTGGCCGGCTTTCGGTTGGTGGCCTGGCGGAACACCCGCTTGTAGTTGTCGAAGCCGTAGCCCGGCGGGCGCGGCAGTGGCTCGGGAAAGGGGTTGCCCGGGCGGCCATTGCTGATCTCTTGGATCGCGGAACGAGGCCTGGCATAGAAAGCGTGGACCAGACGCTTGACGTCCGCTTCAGCCGAGGTTGGAGTGAGAGGCCTTGAAAGATCTATAATACATGATTCTTAAAGATGACGAGATGGCTGTCAACACCTCAAGAATTTTGCCATCGGTGATCGATGGCGGGGCGAGGGCATGGCGAAGGCGGCGGCGATCGTGGGGGCGTGTGCGTGGCCGCGCAGCCTCTCGGTGCGTGTTCGTGGCGGGTTTGTTGATCGAGGTCAAGGACTGAAAACCGGCCGTGCGCGAAACTACACTCGCGAACTCTATCGCGCCCCCGCCAGCCCGGCCCATTGCTTGAGTTCGTGCCACTTGAGGAGCTTTCATGGGATATCCATCGCTTAACTTCGGTGCCGAGGCGCCCGCCCATGCTGTAGCGTTGATGGTGGCGGCCAACGGGCGCATCGAAGATAGTGAGTTGCACGTGCTGGACGAGCTCAACGCCTTCCGCCGCCTCGGCGTGACGCGCCAAAGATTCGTCGAATTGGCGCGGCTATGCGTTCGCAAAGTCGGTGCAGGACTGTGCGAGCGGGCGTGGATGTGCGTGGACGATCTGGTCTACCATGATTCGCTGCTCAACGCCGTCGCTCGCGAGGACCGGCGCCTCCTGGTCTGCCGCCTCGCGGCCGCCGTAATCACTGCGGACGGCCGCATCACGCGTGACGAGCGCCTCGTCTATGACCGCATGCTGGCGCGCTGGCGCATCAGCCAGGGAATGGTGACGCAAGCCATCCTAGAGGATCGCGTTCACTGAACGAAGGGTGCCTGCGCCGCGCGGCCCGGTGTCGAACGGCGTGGCTGGCTTGGTGGACGGCCGCGACCATCGGACGCAGAGGCGACCCTGGAGTGATCGAGTCGCACACGGTGCCAGAGCCAGCGTGTTGCGGCCGGTCCGGAATTGACCCATTCGTCGGAATTTCGACCCATGGGCAGGTATTGCAAACTCTTGCCAGCACTGGGTGGCGAGTGATGAAAAGGGGTCAGTCCAATGTCGGCATCTGGGCCAAGACACGTACTCGCCGCGCACGCGCGGCCGCGATTACTTCTGCCTGATCCGTCATCGAACTCTCCGTAGCAAGGAAAGCTGACAAATCACCGATCAGGCGGCCTCAAGCAATGACGGGGACTCTAGGACACTCACAGCGCAACAACAGTCCCTCCGGAAATTGCAGCGCCCAAGCCCAATGCCCGTCATTGCGGCACTAAGTACACAAAAGGACCTGCGTGTGCTGGAATGTGGTGGAATGTGG
>NZ_JBFUIU010000426.1:0-7839 GCF_056401695.1 Variovorax sp. P4_D9 | reverse complement strand
GGGCACCAGCTGCGCGGCAGCTCAGGGTGGTGCCGTTCGGCAGCGCACGGGAGAAAGTCTCGATCACAGGCGGGTCTCCTTTGGGGTCCATGCGGCGAGGAGGCGCCAGCGCTGTGATCAGGGCTGCTCGTCGATGGGGGCTTGCTCGGGAATGGCCGCGGGCTGCCCGTCTTCGGGGTGCGCCCAGCGCCACAGCAGCTCGGCCGCCTCGTCCACGCCTTGCTGCTTCAGTGCGGAGAACAGTTTGACCTCGCCGCCGCCGGCCTGCAGTCGCGCAATCGACAGCGCCTTGGCGCCGTCCGAGCGCGTGAGCTTGTCGGCCTTGGTCAGCAGCACCAGGAACTTGAGCCCTTGCTCGACCCGCGGCCGGATCACTTCGAGCAGGATGTCGTCGAGCTCGGTCAGGCCATGGCGCGGGTCGCACATCAGCACCACGCCGCGCAGGTTCTCGCGGGTCATCAGGTAGTTGCCCATGACCCGCTGCCAGCGCAGCTTGGCCTCCTTCGGCACGGCCGCATAGCCGTAGCCGGGCAGGTCGGCCAGCACCGCATCGTCGACCTTCTGCTTGCCGACGCCGAACAGGTTGATGTGCTGCGTGCGGCCCGGCGTCTTCGAGGCGAAGGCCAGCCGGGTTTGCTGCGTGAGCGTGTTGATGGCGGTCGACTTRCCGGCGTTCGAGCGGCCGACGAAGGCGATCTCGGGCAGCTCGAAGGGCGGCAGATGCTCGAGCTGGGGAGCGCTCGTGAGGAAGTGGGCGGTGTGCAGCCAACCACGCGCCACACGGGCGCGTTCGGCGGCTTGAGGGTCGACGGCGGTCGCCGTGCGGGAGTAGCTGACGGCGGGCTTCCGCGGCGGGGTGGTCATCGATGAGCTTTCGGTACGGGGCGCCATTGTAGAATCGCCGGGTTTTGCGCCATAAATCCAAGCCCCCGATATGAAGTTGTTTGCCAAAATTCTGCTTGCAGCCCTGTTGGGCGCCGCCGCCAGCGCCAGCTTCGCGGCTGACGAGCCCGCTGCAAAGCCGGCCGCCGAGGCGCCCGCCAAGGCGCCGAAGCCCGACGTCGCCAAGGGGGACACGGTCTTCAATGCCACGCCGGCCAACAGCCAGAGCTGCGCCTCGTGCCACAACGCGGACGGCAATTCGGCGATCGCGGCGAACCCCAAGCTGGCGCAGCAGCACCCCGAGTACATCCTCAAGCAGCTGCAGGACTTCAAGTCCGGCAAGCGCAAGAGCGCGATCATGAAGCCGATGGCCACGGCGCTGTCGGATGAGGACATGCGCAACATCGCCTGGTTCGCGGCCTCGAAGAAGGTCAAGCCCGGCTTCGCGAAGGAGAAGGACCTGGTCGGCCTGGGCGAGCGGATCTTCCGCGGCGGCATCGCCGATCGCCAGATCCCGGCCTGCGCCGGCTGCCACAGCCCGAACGGTGCCGGCATCCCGGCGCAGTACCCGCGCCTGGGCGGCCAGCACGCCGACTACACGGCGCAGCAGCTGACCCTGTTCCGCGAAGGCACCCGACTGAATTCGCTCGTCATGACCGGCGTGGCCGCCAAGCTCAGCAACAAGGAAATCGCCGCCGTGTCCGACTACATCGCCGGCCTGCGCTGAATTCCGGCTCTCGAAGCCTGAACCAACCGCCGATAACAAACTCCTAACAAGGCGGGCCGATCCGGCAGGATGGCCCGCCTTTTTTCTTTTCACGCCTCGCACCCATGTCAGTCTCCACCCACGGCCTTCGTGTCCGTCATGGCCCCCACGCGGTCCGCGCGGCGGTGGAGCTGCTCTCGTCGATGCGCTTCGCGATCGCGCTGCTGACCATTATCTGCATCGCCTCGATCATCGGCACCGTGCTCAAGCAGCACGAGCCCTTCGGCAACTACGTCAACCAGTTCGGGCCCTTCTGGGCCGAGCTGTTCCATGCCGCGAAGCTCGATTCGATCTACAGCGCCTGGTGGTTCCTGCTGATCCTGCTGTTCCTGGTGGTCAGCACCTCGCTGTGCATCGCGCGCAACACGCCGCACATCCTGAAGGACCTGCGGACCGTCAAGGAGGGCATCCGGGCCCAGAGCCTGAAGGCCTTCGGCCAGCGCGCTGAGGCCGTGCTCGACGAAACACCCGACAAGGCCGCCAAGCGCATCGGCCAGCTGCTCGCCGGCGGCGGCTGGAAGGTCAAGCTGCAGCACCGCGAGGGCGACGGCTGGATGGTCGCCGCGCGGGCCGGCGGCGCCCATAAGCTCGGCTATATAGCGGCCCACAGTGCGATCGTGCTGGTCTGCATCGGCGGCCTGTTCGACGGCGACCTGGTGGTGCGGGCCCAGACTTGGTTCAACGGCAAGAGCGTCTACACCGGCGGCGGCCTGATCGCCGACGTGGCGCCCGAGCACCGCCTGTCGCCGCGCAACCCGACCTTCCGCGGCAACATCCTGGTGCCCGAGGGCGCGCAGGCGAGCGTCGCGATCCTGAACCAGTCCGACGGCGTGCTGCTGCAGGACCTGCCTTTCTCGATCGAGCTCAAGAAGTTCATCGTCGAGTACTACTCGACCGGCATGCCCAAGCTGTTCGCCAGCGAGGTGGTGCTGCACGACCGCGAGACCGGCGAGCAGCTGCCGAGGCGCATCGAGGTCAACCACCCGGCCAGCTACAAGGGTGTCGAGATCTACCAGTCGAGTTTCGACGACGGCGGCTCAAGCGTGAAGCTGAAGGCGATACCGATGGGCGCGGCGGCCAAGGCCTTCGAGATCGACGGCACCATCGGCGGCAGCAGCGAGATCACCAACGGCAGCGAGCGCCTGACGCTCGAGCTGGTGGCGCTGCGCGTGATCAACGTCGAGAACTTCGCCGACAGCGCCGGCGGCGCGATGTCCAGCGGCGCCGACGTGCGCAAGGTCGACCTGCGCCACGACCTCGAGTCGCGCCTGGGCGCCGCCAACAAGACCAACAAGCCCAAGGTGTTGCGCAACATCGGCCCCAGCATCGGCTACAAGCTGCGCGACGCCTCGGGCCAGGCGCGCGAGTTCCAGAACTACATGGTCCCGGTGGACACMGGCGATGGACAGCCGGTGTTCCTGCTCGGCGTGCGCGAGCGGCCCGAGGATCCCTTCCGCTACCTGCGGGTGCCGGCCGACGAGCAGGGCTCGATGGACGGCTTCGTGCGCATGCGTGCCGCGCTGGCCGATGCCAGGCTGCGCGACCGCGCCCTCGACCGCTACATCGCGCGCGCCACCGATCCCAAGCGCCCCGAGCTGGCGGCCCAGCTGCGCGGTTCGGCCGCCCGGGCCCTGGCGCTGTTCGCGGGCACCGAGCCCGCCAAGGCGGACGCGGTCAGCCGCGGCGGCTGGCAGGCGGTGGCCGAGTTCATGGAGGCCAACGTGCCCGAGGCGGAACGCGAGCGCGCGGCCGCGGTGCTGGTACGCATCCTCAACGAGGTGCTGTTCGAGGTGCTCAACCTGAGCCGCGAACAGGCCGGCCTGGCGGCCATGCTGGCCGACGAGAAATCACAGCCATACCTCACGCAGGCGGTGCTGGCGATCAGCGACGCCTATTTCTATCCGGCCCCGGTGGCGATGATGATGAGCGACTTCAAGCAGGTGCAGGCCAGCGTATTCCAGGTCGCGCGGGCGCCGGGCAAGAACATCGTCTACCTGGGCTGCCTGTTGCTCATTGTGGGCATTTTTGCGATGCTGTACGTGCGCGAGCGCCGGCTGTGGGTGTGGCTCGCGCAGGACGGCGACAACGCCCAGGGCAGCGCGGCGACCCTGGCCTTCTCGGTCAACCGCAAGACCATCGACAGCGACCGCGAATTCGAGCACTTGAAGCACAAGCTGCTCGCCATCAGGGAGGACAACGCGTCATGACAACCACCACGCTCACGCTCAACGACAGCTGGCTCTCGCGCCGCAACGCCCTCGACTGGGTGTTCGCGCTGCTGGTGCTGGCCGGTGCTTTCTTCGCGTTCTCGCGCTTTCACGGCGCGATGGACTACTACGAGCAGACCATCCTGGTGGTGGCGGTGCCGGCCGCCATCTGGCTCGGGTGGTTCTGGCGCCCGCTGCGGGTGCTGGCGATGGTGGTCGCGGCCGCCGCGCTGCTGGCCATCGTGTCCTACCAGGGCGACCTGGCGCGCGCCGACAGCGTCTTCTGGCTCAAGTATTTCCTCTCGAGCCAGTCGGCCATCCTCTGGATGAGCGTGCTGTTCTTCATGAGCACGCTGTTCTACTGGATCGGCTTCTTCGGCGGCAGGCAGGGCGACGCCATGGACCTGATCGGCTCGCGCCTGGCCTGGGCCGCAGTCACGATGGCGCTGATCGGCAGCATGGTGCGCTGGTACGAGAGCCACCAGCTCGGCCCGGACATCGGCCACATCCCAGTCAGCAACCTGTACGAGGTGTTCGTCCTCTTCTGCTGGCTGACCGCCACCTTCTATCTCTACTTCGAATGGCGCTACCGCACGCGCGCGCTCGGCGCCTTCGTGATGCTGGTGGTCAGCGCCGCGGTCGGCTTTCTGCTTTGGTACACGCTGGTGCGCGAGGCCCACGAGATCCAACCGCTGGTGCCGGCGCTGCAGAGCTGGTGGATGAAGCTGCACGTGCCGGCCAATTTCATCGGCTACGGCACCTTCTCGCTGGCCGCCATGGTCGCTTTCGCCTACCTGATCAAGGAACAGGCCGACGAGTCCCGCTGGTACAAGCTGACGCCGATCTGGCTGCTGGGCGTCGCGCTATGCTTCGTGCCGGTGGCCTTTCGCCAGCGGGTGCAGGAGGCCGGTGGCAGCTACTGGGTCGGCTATGCCGCGATCTCGGCGCTGATCGCCGCCGGCATCCTGATGGGCCGCAAGCGCATCGCAGCGCGGCTGCCGGGCAACGAGGTGCTGGACGACGTGATGTACAAGTCGATCACCGTGGGTTTCGCCTTCTTCACCATCGCCACGGTCCTCGGCGCCCTCTGGGCGGCCGACGCCTGGGGCGGCTACTGGAGCTGGGACCCGAAGGAAACCTGGGCCCTGATCGTCTGGCTCAACTACGCCGCCTGGCTCCACATGCGGCTGGTGAAGGGGCTGCGCGGCACCGTGGCGGCCTGGTGGGCGCTCGGCGGGCTGGCCGTGACGACCTTCGCCTTCCTGGGCGTCAACATGTTCCTGAGCGGGCTGCACAGCTACGGAACCCTGTAGGCGCACGCCGGTCTTTCGCTTGTGAAATGATCCGCAGGCGCCTTCGGCGCGTAACCGGATCGGCGTCGGCAACGAACTCACCCTGACACCCGATTCAGGTGAAAGGCATTCCATCATGTTGATTCACTCCCGCGACGACGGCTTCATCCACCCGCGTTCGAACGAGATCACCCCGCGCGCCGTCTACGAAGGCCGGCGCGACATGCTGCGCTGGCTGGCCGGCGGCGCAGCCGGTGTCGCCATGGCCTCCTGGGCCGCGCGCGACGCCATTGCGCAGGCGACCGCACCGGGCAAGCTGGCAGCCTTGCCGGGCGCGAAATCGGCCGTGTCCGGGGCCCAGACGATGGAAAAGCTGACCGACTACAAGGACGCCACCAGCTACAACAACTTCTACGAGTTCGGCACCGACAAGGGCGACCCGGTGAAGAACGCCGGCAGCCTCAAGACCCGGCCCTGGACGGTCGAGGTCGAGGGCCTGGTCAAGAAACCCGGCAAGTACGGCATCGAGGACCTGATCAAGCTCAGCGCCCAGGAAGAGCGCATCTACCGCCTGCGCTGCGTCGAGGGCTGGTCGATGGTGATCCCCTGGGTCGGCTACTCGCTGTCCGAACTGATCAAGAAGGTCGAGCCTCAGGGCAATGCCAAGTATGTCGAGTTCCTGACCCTGGCCGACCCCAAGACCATGCCCTTTGTCGGCTCGCGCGTGCTCGACTGGCCCTATGCCGAGGGCCTGCGCATGGACGAGGCGATGCATCCCCTGACGCTGCTGACCTTCGGCATGTACGGTGAGGTGCTGCCGAACCAGAACGGCGCGCCGGTGCGCATCGTGGTGCCCTGGAAGTACGGCTTCAAGAGCGCCAAGTCGATCGTCAAGATCCGCTTCGTCGAAAAGGAGCCCGGCACGGCCTGGAACAAGGCCGCTGCGCAGGAGTACGGCTTCTATTCCAACGTCAACCCGAACGTCGACCACCCGCGCTGGAGCCAGGCGACCGAGCGCCGTATCGGCGATGGCAGCGGCCTGTTCGCCAAGCGCACCAAGACCCAGCTCTTCAACGGCTACGAGGCGCAGGTCGGCCAGCTCTACGCCGGCATGGACCTGAAGAAGAACTACTGAGCGCAGCGCCGTGAACAAGCTGTTGCTGCACCCGGCCGCCAAGCCGCTGGTGTTCGTCCTGTGCCTGCTGCCCTTCGCGTGGCTGTTCTACGGTGCGCTGACCGATGGGCTCGGCGCCAATCCGGCCGAGTATCTGATCCGCTCGGCCGGCGACTGGACCCTGCGCTTCATCTGCATCGTGCTGGCGGTCACACCGCTGCGGGTCATCTGCAAGGTCAATGCGCTGGCGCGCTTTCGCCGCATGCTGGGGCTGTTCGCCTACTTCTACGTGGTCATGCACCTGCTGAGCTACGCCTGGTTCGACATGGGCTTCGAGTTCGACGACATCGCCAAGGACATCGCCAAGCGGCCGTTCATCCTGGTTGGCTTCTCGGCATTCGTGCTCCTCACGCCGCTGGCTGCCACGTCGTTCAACCGCGCCATCAAGGCGCTGGGCGCGAAGCGCTGGCAGGCGCTGCACAAGCTCGTCTATGGGATCGCCGGCCTCGGCCTGCTGCACTTCTTCTGGATGCGCGCGGGCAAGAACAACTTCGCCGAGGTGTTCGTCTACGCCGCGATCATCGGTGCGCTGCTGGGCTGGCGCGTCTGGAACTTCGCGCGCAGCAAGAAGATGCCGCGGCCGATTGCCGCCACGGCACCGCGGGCGCCGGTCAGTCGCTGAAGCGCTCGCTTGCCAGCTGGTCGTCGATCGATTCGCGACGGCGGATCAGCGTCGCCTGCGTGCCGCTGACCAGCACTTCGGCTGCGCGGCCGCGCGTGTTGTAGTTGCTGGCCATGGCCATGCAGTAGGCGCCCGCGGACAGCACCGCCAGCAGATCGCCAGACTCGACCCGCAGCGAACGGTCGCGGCCGATCCAGTCGCCGCTTTCGCAGACCGGGCCGACGACGTCATAGGTGGCCGCGTCGCCGGCGCGCGGGGTGAGCGGCACGATCTGGTGGAAGGCCTGGTACATGGCGGGCCGCGGCAGGTCGTTCATGGCCGCATCGACGATGCAGAAGTTCTTTTCCTCGCCCGGCTTGAGGTAGAGCACCTCGGTCACGCAGACGCCGGCATTGCCGACCAGCGAACGGCCAGGTTCGACGATCAGGCGGCGCTTGCCGAAGCCTCGCCCATCGAGGCGCGCCAGCAATTGCTGCCACAGCGCATCGGCGGCGGGCGGTGTGTCGCCGTTGTAGTCGATGCCCAGGCCGCCGCCGAAGTCGAGATGGTGCAGCGGCACGCCGGCCGCCTCGATTGCCTCGACCAGGTCGAGCACCCGTTCCAGGGCTTCCAGGTAGGGCGAGGCGTCGGTGATCTGCGAGCCGATGTGGCAGTCGATGCCGACCACCTGCAAGCCCTGCAGCGACGCTGCATGCTGATAGATCGCGACGGCGCGGTCGTGCGCCACGCCGAACTTGTTGCCCTTGAGACCGGTCGAGATGTAGGGATGCGTCTTTGGGTCGACGTTGGGATTGATGCGGATGCTGACCGCCGCGCGGCGGCCTTCTTCGAGCGCGACCGCGTTGAGCACGTCGAGCTCGGCCTCGCTTTCGACGTTGAAGCAGCCGATGCCGGCC
>NZ_JBFUIU010000425.1:0-7844 GCF_056401695.1 Variovorax sp. P4_D9 | reverse complement strand
GGCATCGACTTCAAGGAGATCGCCGGCAACAGCGGCGAGATCGTGCTCAGCCTGCTGGTGCCGGAGAACTGGTCGGCCACGGACCCCCAGGCGCGGCTGCTCTTCAAGCAGCCCATCCTGACGCGGCCGGGGACGGKGCGGGTGGTGATCGCCGCGCCCGTCGCCCGGCTCGGCGCGCTGCTGCGCCAGGTCGAAGCCGGTCTGGGCGCCGGTGCGATCGAACATGTTTACGACTTCTAGGCCATGAGCGGACCGAAGGCCAGTGCGGGCAGGTCGGCCGCGAAGCGTGGCGTCACCGTGCTGCTGCTTCTCGTTGGCGCGGTCCTGGCGGCGATCCTGGGATGGGCCGCCTTCGCGCAGGCGGCTCGCGCGATGCGGGAGACCAAGACCGTCGAGCAGATCGCCGGCGGGAAGGGGCGTTGGGTGCGCACGGCCGACGCGCAGCTCTATGTGCAGGAGTGGGGCGACCCCCAGCGCCCGACCGTTCTCCTGCTGCACGGCACCGGTGCGTGGAGCGGGACCTGGTTCGGACTGCCCCAGACGCTCGCCGAAGCTGGCTGGCGCGTGGTGGCGGTCGACCTGCCGCCCTTCGGCCTGTCGAAGGCCATGGGAATGGACGCGGGCCTGGACTACTCGCGCCCGGCACAGGCCCGGCGCGTGCTAAGTGTGGTCGACAGCCTGGGGGGCTCGGTCACCCTCGTCGGGCATTCGTTCGGCTCCGGCCCGGCGCTCGAGGCTGCGATGCTCGCAGGCGGGCGCGTTCGCAAGCTCGTGCTGGTCGATCCAGCACTGGGCCTTGGCCCTCTGGGCGAAGCGCCTGCCTGCGATGCCGACGCAGGCGTGAACTTCCTGTTGGTCAACCGTGGCGTTCGAACGGCCGTCGTCGGAGCGACCGCGACCTGGCCGGGGCTAACGGGAACGCTTCTGAAAAAGTTCGTGCACCGCACGGAAGTCGTGACCGATCAGCTCACGCCGTCCTACCAGGTGCCCTTCGAACGCCAAGGTTTCAGCGCCGGGCTCGGGGACTGGGCGCTCGCATTCGCGGCCTCTTCCTGCGAATCCGCAGCGAGTCTCTCGCCCTCGATACTTCGGGCGTGGGCCGGCGGCGGACCGCCGGTCGGGCTCATCTGGGGTGAGCAGGACGCCATCACGCCGTTGGCACAGGCCCGGTCGCTGCAAGCTTGGATCCCGCAGGCGACGCTGACCGTCTTGCCCGGGGTGGGACACATTSCTCATATCGAGAGCCCGCAGGCGTTCGCCGACGCGCTTCAGGTGCAATTGAACCCCGGGCCTTGATCGCCCCCATCGGGCGCATCGCAACTTTCGGGAGGCATGCGATCTAGCGCATGGTCACCATCTCTTCGGCGCTGGTGGGGTGGATGCCCACGGTGTCCTGAAAGTCCTCGAGCGTAGCGCGCATGCGCACGGCCACCGCGAAGCCCTGAAGCATCTCGTCCGCGCCGTCGCCGACGATGTGACAGCCGACAACCCGTCGCTCGGCGCCGGCGAGCACCAGCTTCATCTCGCAGCGCTGGCGGCGATCGGCGAGGGCGTAGTACATGGGGACGAAAGCGGTGGTCTTGACCTCGACCGCGTCGTGCCGAGCACGTGCCTGCGCTTCGGTCAGCCCGACGGTGCCTACCGGCGGATGCGAGAAGACGACCGTCGGAATGGATTCATAGATCAGGTGCCGCTCTGGCCTTCCGCCGAACAAGCGATCGGCCAACCGCCTGCCGGCCGCAATGGCGACCGGCGTGAGCGCGGCCCGGCCGGTCACATCGCCGATGGCGTAGATACCGGAGACCGGCGTGCACTGGTAGGCGTCGGTGCGCAGGAAACCGGATGCGTCGGTGGCGAGACCGGCACGCTCGAGTTGCAGGCTGGCCGTCGACGGTTCACGCCCGATGGCCCAGAACACCTGATCGTAGGGTCCCAGACGCCGGCCGTCCTGCGCAATCAGCGCGATGCCGTCGGCGCAGCGTTCCAAGCTCGCCAGCACCGTGCTCGTGAGAAAGACGACACCCGACGCGCTCATCTCTCGCATCAGTGCCGTCTGCACCAACACATCAAAATCGCGCAGCACGGCATCGCGTCGCAGCAGTTGATCGACGCGCGATCCGAAAGCATTCAGCAGCCCCGCCAGCTCGACCGCAATGTAGCCGCTGCCCACCACGGCCACGCGCTCGGGCCGAACGTCAAGCGCGAAGAAGTCGTCGGAGTTTAAGCCCAGGTCGGCCCCAGGGATGGAGGGGAGCGTGGGTCGCCCGCCGGTCGCCACGACGATATGGTCGGCCGTGTACAGGCGTTCTCCCACACGCAAGACGTGCGGACCGTCGAATACGGCGTGGCCCTCGATGTGCGTCACGCCGCGCCGTTCGAGGTTGCGCGCGTAGACGCCGTTGAGGCGAGCGATGTACGCGCCGCGTCGCCGGCGCATCTGGCCCCAGTCTGCGCGGGCGGGCGGCAATTCGATACCGTAGCCCGCAGCGGCACGGGCACCCTCCATGATGTGCGCCGCATGCCACAGAACTTTTTTCGGCACGCAGCCTGCATTGACGCAGGTGCCACCCAGTGGTCCCGGCTCGATGAACGCTGCCCGGGCGCCGTACTCGGCGGCGCGTTGCGTCACGGCGAGGCCGCCACTGCCGCCACCGATGGCGATTAGGTCGTAGTGCGATTCGGTTGTCATCAAAGAAAGCGATCGAAGAACACGCGGTCGGCACGCGCCCTGCCAGTGGCGACGAAGTCGCGCATGACGCTGTCGACGAGCCCGGGCGGCCCGGCCAGATAGAGGTCGCTCGACAACGCGTCGCCGATGTCCTGCGCCATCACTGCCGCGACCAACCCGGTGCGGGTACCGGGCGGATCGGCCGCGGAGGCCTGCATGAGCACCAGGTTCGGCTCGAGTGCAGGCGTGGCGCGCCGTGCCTGCTCGATCTCCTCGAGCCAGAACAATTCCTCGGCACGGTTGGCACCGAAATAGAAGCGCAGCCGGCGCTGTGGCCAGCGCTGCAGCGCCGCCTGCGCGATGGACCACATGGGCGCGAGCCCGGAACCGCCGGCGAGAAGAACGATGTCGTCCACGCCGTCCTCGCGCAGCCACGCAAGGCCGTAGGGGCCCTCGAGCGTCACCCCATCACCCGCGCGCAAACTGTCGAACAGGTGGCTGCACCCTAGTCCTCCGGGCTTGCGCTTGATGATGAATTCGAGGCGACCGTCCTGTCCCGGCAGATTTGCCATCGAGTAGGCGCGCCGGCCGATGCCGTGCGGAAGCTCGAAGAGCATGAACTGGCCCGGCAAGAAGTCGACCGACGGATCCGCCTGGAGCACGAGATGCATGACGCCTCGGTTGAGCAGGCGCAGGCCGCTCACCCGCGTGCGCCATTGTGCCGGCCGCACCGCTGGCGCGCCTGCGCCGGGCCGGACCTGGATCACGCAGTCTTCCTGCGCGATGCTCTGGCAGCACAAGATGCGATTGCCCTTGCGCCGGTCGCGTTCGCTGAGCCCCGGCGCGGCGGCCCAGAGCGAACTCACCGTCCCCTCGATGAGCTGCGCGCGGCAGCTCCCGCAGCTGCCGCTCGCGCATTCGTAGGGCAGGTCGATGCCGGCCGCCAGCGCTGCCGCGAGCACGGTCTGTCCTGGGGCGCATGCAAGACGCGCACCGCTGGGGTTCAGGCGAACGAAGGTCGTAGGACCCGCCGGGGCCACTTCGATGCGGTTCATGGCAGTCGCGAGTGCCGGATCAGGCTTGCGGCATCAGACCGGCGTCGGCCAGGAACTCGGCCCATCCGGTCGACGCATCGTCGGCAATCGCGGCTGCTGACATTGCGCCTCCCGCATGGCGCGCCAACAGCCGGCTCGCCGACTCGATGATCGCCGTGCCGTGCGGCCGCCATTGCGCCACCAACTCGCGCAGCACGAAGGCGTTGGCGCCGTCAGCCTGGACCATGGCACGGCACGCATCGGCGGTCCAGCGCCGGCTGCGCTGCGTATCGAGAAACAGGTTTTCCGCGATCAGCGCATCGAGTTCGTCTCCGTGCCTGCGGGCCACCTCGGCGAAGGCGTTCAGGAACAGTTCGTCGGTCACTGGCTTGACCACCAGGTTCAAGCCGACAAAGGCCTGGTCCCAATCGTAGGCAACCAGGAGGCGCTCGATGGCTTCGCGCACCGCCTGCCAATCGGGGTCGTCCTGCCAGGTTGCGCGATCGTTCGTGCCGAAGCCGCGCTCCGGGTGCGCACCGGCGAGTTGGCGCGTGCGGTAGGCCACGCGCTGTACGCGGCGCAGCTGATCAGCGGTCTGGAACGCGGCGCAGTTGCCCAGGTAGCTGGAGTGCGCGAGCTGCTGGACGTAGGCCGAAATCATCTGCAGGCCGTGGCCGAGGTAGCGCGCCGGCGTGAGCGCCGCAGCGAGGAAATCGAGCGCTTGCGGGCTCAGGCCGAAGTCGCTGTCGCGCACCTCGCCGTACTGCTGCAGCAGGCCGTCGACGTAGGTCTCCTGCTGATCCATGGCCTGCGTGTACTTGCGATAGGTCATCTGGTCCGGATCGCGGAAGCTGTGCAGCGCATGGACCTTCAATGCAGTGCTGTCACGGTGCTGGATCAGCCACCGGTTGCCATGCACCTCGGGCCCCATCTCCAGCGGGACGACGCCGACCGTGTGATTCATGTCGTGGGTCACGACTTCGTATTCGCTGGGCTTGCGGCCAAGGTTGCCGAAGCTCGACCAGGTCTTGGCGCGGCGGGTGCGCAGCGCGACGGTTGCAACAGGGGAGTTCACGATGGTCTCCAAGCGGTGTTTCGTGTGTGGACGGCTCGCATCGGCCGCGATCAGGACTTGAAGTACCAGCGGTACTCGCAGTCGCTGGTTTGCATGCGGCCGGCGAACGAGGGCATCTCGATCTCGAGCCGCGCGAGGTCGTAGCTGCGGCCGAGGCTGCGCTCGAGACTGGCCCGCGTCAGCCGGCAGTCGTGCAGCGTGTGGATATGCAGGTAGTCGCCACGGTCGGTGACGAACACGTCGCACTCGGGGTTGTCCTCTTCCACCGCATCGATCACAGCCTCGGCGATCTCGCCAGCGCGCAGGATCGGGCCGACCGCGTCGTACTGGACGGATTCGGTCATGAAAACTCGGTCGCCTGCCATCTTGTTCTCCTGGATTGAAATTTCATGCGTCGACCGCCTGCCCGGCGATCCACACCTTGCCGTCCACGATGCGCAGCGCGAACCTCTGCAGACATTCGCCCGCCGGATTGATGCTCCTGCCGCTGCATGCGTCGAAACTCCATTGATGCGCACGACAGGTCAGCACCTTGCCGTTGAGTTCGCCTTCGACGAGCGCGACGCTCTGATGCGGGCAGACGCCGTCGTAGGCATGGAACTCGCCGTCGACGTTGACGACGAGCACCTCGCGGTCGCCGACATCGAAAGATTCCATCTCGCCAATCCACAGGTCGTCGACGGCACACACCTCGACGAAAGGAAGGCTGTCGTTCTTCGGCATCGTCGCTCCCACGATCAGAGGGCCCAGCCGACCGTGACCCATTCGAGCGGCTTGAGGCCGGGGTCGGCCAGCACCTGGGACAAGGTGCTATCAGTCGACACCGTGCGCTCGCCGACCTGTACGCGGTAGCCCCTGGCGCCGGGCTTGCGCGGCACGCGCCGTCCGACGCTGTGGACAGCGATCTTCTCCGCCACTTGGTTCATCGTGTCGTCGGTATCGACCGCCACCAGGTGCGGCACGAAGTCGCCCTGGAACACGCCGTAGATCGGGAACAAAGCCATGAATGTCTCCATGAGGTTGTGATGTGCTTCAGGCCACCTTGCGCTGGGGCTTTGCCGCCGGCGCGTAATCGCCGGCCCAGCGGTAGGCATAGGCGTCGTCGCCCATCACCTCGGGCGTGATGCCCATCCATTGCAGGCCGCCGGCCAGGTTCATCGGCTGGATCTGGCCGAGCAGGAAGCGATCGACCACGTTGGTGTGTCCGGCATAGCGCTCGGGTTCGCTGTCGAAGATCCACTTCGACACGTCGGAATCGAAGTTGTAGAGCCGGCCCTTGTATTCGCTCGTGTACATCTTCAGGTGATGACGATCCCAGGCGGAGCCCAGCGGCAGCTGCGTAATGTTGCACAGCGCCGGCAGCGTCTCGGGATRGGTCTGCGCCATGTCGCCGCGGTTGACGTTGGCAATGATCTCGTCCCACAGAACACCCCAGCTGTCTTCCCAATCTGGGTACTTCTCGTTGAGCCATTTGCGCTCGGCCTTCGACACGCCGGCATTCGGCTTCCAGAACAGCGTCGGCCGCCAGAACCAGGTGCCGATGTGCATCGCGTGATGGCCGTGGTCCAGACAATGCAGGAAGGTATCCCAGAACCAGGGCTTGGCCAGGCCGTAGTCCTTCATCGTGCGCTCGTGGTGGTGCACCACCCATTCGAGCATGAACTCCTTGAAGGACATCTTGCGCTTGGCCACCGGCGTGTAGTAGTCCATCGAAGTGCCGGTCAGCGTCTGGAACAGCCGGAACGAGCGCCAGAACGAGACATCGAAGATGTACTGCGCGCGCTTCGGGTCGTGCTTCATCAGCACTTCGAGCGTCGGAAACCCGAGCTGAGCATGGCGCGCCTCGTCGGTCTGGATGCTCGAGAGCAGGTTCGAGAAGTCGACGTCACCGGCCTCCATGGCGTCGGCCGCAAGCGCGACGAACTGGATGTTGGTGAACCCGTGCTCCACGGTCAGACTGGTCGCCATCGCAGCCTCGATGCAGTTGGCGTTCAGCATCCAGTCGTCGAAGAAATTCTTGACCGCCAGCACACCCCACTCGTTGGTGTGGAAGGCCTTGTTGCACCAGTCGAAGCGCTCGTCGTGCTTGAGCAGGTCGTGCGAGAACGCGAGGTCGAGCTGTGCATGACGGATCTCGTCGAGCATGCCGAACACGCCCAGATTGCGCCAGCGCGGCGTCGGTGCGAAGCGGCAGAAGCGGCTCTGCATGGTGACCGCCATCTGCTCGACCATGCAGGTCGTGCCCATGTGCAGTTGAGAGGAAGCGGTGTGGCCCGGATCGAGTTTCTCGTAGATGTTGGCGCGCTTGAGCGCCTCGCGCACCGCATGCGCGCCCGATTCCTTCTCACGCTGCACGCGGACGTAGTCGCGGTAGGTCACGCGATAGGGCTCGTCCCAGGCGTCCCAGGCCTCCTTCGGAACCGGCCCGCATCCGGACCAGGCTTCGGGAAAGGCTTCGCGCTCGTCGACGTACGACAGCGTCCAGTCGACATCGCGGGCGATGTCGTACCAGTCGTCGCGGCTCAGCAAGTTCATGGTTGTCTCCTGTTCGTGCATTCTTCGGAGGCGCGGCGAGGGCTCAAGCGGCGCGCTTCACATTGAGCACCTGGACCGAGGTGTATTCCTCCAGCCCGAGGCGGCCGAGTTCGACCCCGATACCCGAGCCCTTGACACCGCCGAAGGGGATGTCCGGGCCCATCGCGGGGTGCTGGTTGACCCAGGCACCGCCTGAGTCGAGCTGGGCGGCGAGTTCGGTCGCGCGGTCGACATCGGAGCTCCAGACCGAGCCGCCCAGCCCGTACTCGCCGTGATTGGCCCAGCGCAGGGCTTCTTCCTCGTCGTCGTAGGGCGTGATGCTGAGCACGGGCCCGAAGACCTCTTCCTTGACGACGCGCATCCCGGGCGTCACGTCGGTCAGAATCGTGATGGGGAGGAACAGCCCCGGGCCGGGCGGCACCGGGCTCTGGTACAGCAGCTTCGCACCGCCGGTCAGCGCCTCATCGACCATCGCGCGCACYAGGTCGTACTGCGCCCTGTTCTGGATCGGGCCGATGTCGACGCCTTCCTG
>NZ_JBFUIU010000424.1:0-7872 GCF_056401695.1 Variovorax sp. P4_D9 | reverse complement strand
GCCACGAGATCCGCACGCCGATGAACGCGGTGATAGGCATGAGCGGCCTGCTGCTCGACACCCGGCTCGACGCCGAGCAGCAAGACTACGTCGAGACCATCCGCGATTCTGGCGACGCGCTGCTGACTATCATCAACGACATCCTCGACTACTCGAAGATCGAGGCCGGGCGCATGGACATCGAGTCGCAGCCCTTCGACCTGCGCGACTGCGTGGAGTCGGCGCTCGACCTGGTGAGCACGCGCGCCACCGAGAAGGAGCTCGACATCGCCTATGTGCTGGAGGGCGACGTGCCGGCCGCCGTCAGCGGCGACCTCCCGCGGCTGCGGCAGATCCTGCTGAACCTGCTGAGCAACGCGGTGAAGTTCACGGAGGCCGGCGAGGTGGTGCTGACGGTCGGTTCGCAGGCCGCCGCGGGCGGCAAGCCGAGGCTGACCTTCGCCGTGCGCGACACCGGCATCGGCCTGACGGCAGAAGGCATGGGCCGGCTGTTCCAGTCCTTCTCGCAGGCCGACTCGAGCACCACGCGCAAGTACGGCGGCACCGGCCTGGGTCTGGTGATCAGCAAGCGGCTGGCCGAGCTGATGGGCGGCACCATGTGGGTCGAAAGCGGCGGCCCGGGCAAGGGCTCGACCTTCTTCTTCACCATCGAGGCGCCGGCGGCGCAGCTGCCGCCCAGCCGGCACCGGGACTACGTCGGCGTGCAGCCCGAACTGCAAGGCAAGCGCGCACTGGTCGTCGACGACAATCAGACCAACCGGCGGGTGCTCTCGCTGCAGTTCGAGAAATGGGGCATGCCGTGGCGTGCCACCGAATCGCCGCTCGAGGCCCTGCGCTGGCTCGAGCGGGGCGAGCACTTCGATCTCGCGATCCTCGACATGCACATGCCCAAGATGGACGGCGTCGACCTGGCGCGGCGCGTCCGCTCCAACCACCCCGCGCTGCCGCTGGTGCTCTTCAGCTCGCTCGGCCGGCGCGAAGCGGGCGACGCCGAATCGCTGTTCAACGCCTATCTGTCGAAACCGATTCACCAGTCGCAGCTTTTCGACACCCTGGTGGGCCTGCTGTCGCACGATTCGGCCGCCCGGCCGGCGGACGGCGCGGCGCACAAGCCGCTGATTGACCCCACGATGGCGGCACGCCATCCGCTGCGGATCCTGCTGGCCGAGGACAATGCGGTGAACCAGAAGCTCGCGCTGCGCCTGCTGCAGCAGATGGGCTACCGGGCCGACCTCGCCGCCAATGGCATCGAGGCGGTCGAGTCGGTACAGCGCCAGCCCTATGACGTGGTGCTGATGGATGTCCAGATGCCCGAGCTCGACGGGCTCGATGCCACGCGACAGATCTGCACGCTGCTGCCGGCAGCGGCCCAGCGGCCGCGCATCGTGGCAATGACCGCCAACGCCATGCAGGGCGACCGCGAGATGTGCATGGCGGCCGGCATGGACGACTACCTGACCAAGCCGATCCGGGTCGACCGGCTGGTCGAGACACTGAACAACGTACCTGCACGAAAGGACCGAGTGACATGAGCGATGCGACGATCGACCGCGCGACCTATGCGGAGCTTCAGGACACCGCGGGCGCTGACTTCGTGCGGGAGCTGGTGCAGACCTTCCTAGAGGAGGCCCCGATCATGTTGCAGGAGCTTCAGGAAGCACTCGCCGCGGGCGAGGCCGACGCCTTTCGCCGCGCGGCGCATTCGCTGAAGTCCAACAGCCTCACCTTCGGCGCGCTGGCGCTCGCAGCGATGGCCCGCGAACACGAGTTGGGAGGCCTCGACGCGGCGCGGCGACCGAATGCGCTCGACGCGCTGGCAGCAGAGTACGGGCGGGTGGCCGAGGCCCTCGCGGAGCTCAGTCGTGAGTGAGCCTCAACCCCCGCAGACGCGCCTGCTCGTGGCCGACGACAGCAAGGTCAACCGCCTGCTGCTGGCCCGCAGCCTCGAGCTGCAGGGCCACAGCGTCGAATGCGCCGAGAACGGACGGGTCGCCCTCGAGCTGCTGCAGCGCGAAACCTTCGACCTGCTGCTGCTCGACATCGAGATGCCCGAGATGGATGGGTTCCAGGTGCTCGAGCAGCTCACCGGGACGCCGAAGTTGCGCGACCTCCCGGTGATCGTGACCTCCTCGCTCGAGGGCATGGCCAACATCGTGCGCTGCATCGAACTCGGCGCCGAGGACTACCTGCACAAGCCGGTCAATGCGGTGCTACTGAAGGCGCGCATCGGCGCCAGCCTGGAGAAGAAGCGCCTGCGCGACCAGCAGAAGGAACTGGTGCGCCGCTTCGCCACCTCCGAGGTGGCGCAGGACCTGGAGCAATCCGGCTTCGCGCTCGGCGGGCGGCATCTGCGCGGAACGGTGATGTTCTCCGACATCCGCGGCTTCACCGCGCTGGTCGAATCGCAGCCGCCCGAGGAGACCATCGCGCTGCTGAATGCCTACTACGCGCTGATGTTCGACGCCATCAACGGCCACGGCGGCGTGGTCAACCAGATGATCGGCGACGGCCTGATGGCGATCTTCGGCGCCCCGCTGCCGCTGGCCGACCACGCCGCGGCCGCCGTTCGCGCGGCCCTCGACATGGTCGAGAAGGTCGAGCTCCTGAACACCGAGCGCGCCGCGCTCGGCAAGCGATCAATCCGCATCGGCGTCGGCATCGCGACCGGTGACATGGTGGCCGGCTACACCGGCACGCGACAACGCGCGACCTACACCTGCATCGGCGATACGGTGAATCTCGCCGCACGGCTCGAGGAGCACACCAAGCTGGCGCGGCGAACGATCCTGGTCGACCCGGCGACCTGCGTTGCGCTCGCCGGGCGCATCCCGGTCGAGTTGCTGGGCCCGGTGTCGCTCCGGGGCAAGGCGATGCCGGTCGATGTGTCTGCGGTTTCCAGCCGCAGCTAGCTGAACCAGCCTCAGAGCCGCCGCGCCTGCGTCGGCTGGCGCGACCAGTAGAGCCCATCGAGGCGATCGAGACGCACCTCGCCGCCGCTCGACGGCGCGTGCACGAAGCGCCCTTCCCCGACATAGATGCCGGCATGCGACGGCGTGGACGCGCCGAATAGCACCAGGTCGCCCGAGCGAATGTCCGACACGGCCACCGGCCGGCCGAACGCAACCAGCCGCGCCACCATGCGCGGCGTCGCCTGGCCCACGCTCTTGCGATAGACGTAGCCGATGAGCCCGCTGCAGTCGAAGCCGCCCTCGGGCGTGTTGCCGCCATAGCGGTAGGGCGTGCCGACCAGGCCGAGCGCATGGATCGCGACATCGTTCGACTGCTCGGCCGAGAGCAACCCGATGCCGACTGCCGGCATCGGCGGGCTCGCGCAGCCCGAGGCCAGCAGGCAGGCGCCTGAGGAAAGCAGCAGCAGGAACCCGAGCTTGCGGCGGGTGAACGCGGGAACGCCGGAATCGGTGCTGTCGATCATGGCGATGATGTTCGCACGCCCGGGTGGTACCCGAGACGAACCAAGGCCATGTTGACCCGGCTTTCGAAGCAGAATCCAGTTTTCTCAAGTCGGACCCGCAGAGGAGGGACTCAATGGAACTGGAAGAAGTCAACGAACGACTCCGTGCGCTCGAGTTGCGGGCGGTCGCCCAGACCGCAGCGATCGCGGTGCTGCTCCAGGAGCAGCCCAATGCATCGGCCAAGCTGCACATGGTCGCCGAGCACCTCGTCGATGCGCCCCCGATCCCGATGTCCGACGCCGACCTGATCAAGGTCGCAGCGTACATCCAAGCGATGCTCGGGGGTCCCTGGATCGACTGACTGCAACAGACGGCAAAAAGCCGGGCCTTGCTTTCGCAGGGCCCGGCCTTTGAGAGGGTCGGGGCTTAGAGTGCGAGCCCGTTGCCACGTGCTGCGGCACGCGCTTCGGCCCGAACGCTTGCGCGATCCACCGCGCTGGCCACGATCGGCGCGGCCGTTGCCGAAGCACCTTCCGCGTACGGGTTCGCGCTGTGGGCGGCAGCGACGGCTTGCGAACGAACGGTGGAGCGGTCGGCCGCGCTGGCAGCCACGACCTGCGCGACGCCGGCCGAAGCGCCTTCGGCGTACGGGTTCTCGCTGCGTGCGGCAACCACGGCTTGGGACTTGACGTCGGCACGGCTGTTGGCCGACACCGGCGCATGAACGCCCTCATAGGTTTCGGCGTGAACGCCGGCGGCGGCAATGATCGCGAGGGCGAAACCGGAGAGGAGCTTGGATGCGGTGTTCATGATGTTTTCCTTCAAATGATTTGGATGACGTCGGACCGGTCTTGGGTGGGTCGCCGCCGGCTTGGCGGCCACCTCGCTCGGGGGCCCTGTCCACCCAGATCAGCTTGTCGGCTGGTCTGTGGGAATGAAGTTTGCGCCGAAAACTAGGTAAAAACCCGCATCTCTCTGAACCGCGGCGTTTCAATGGCGGAAACAATCGAGCGCCGACGCAAAATGCCGGCAGGAGGTAGTCATGGTCAAGAAGCTGGACGTCGCGCGTCCTCTCAGCATCATCGCCCAGCCTCATGGCCGCCCTGGAGCGCAAAGGCGCGCCGAAGTCAAGGCCCTGCGTGCGCGCTGCCCGCGCAGCAGCCATCCCCCCTGGGTCGCCGCACAGCGCGCGGAGCGACCCCATCGACCTGCTGATCGCATCGAACCGCCAGGACCGGATCGTTCCCTTGCGGCACGGCCGCATGCTCGCATCGCCATTCGCCTTCTACCGAGGCGCGGACGACCTTGCCGCTTCGCCGGCCTCGAGCCTTCGATTGCAGGTCTATGGTGATTGCCACCTGCTCAACTTCGGCGGATTTGCCACCCCCGAGCGCCGCCTGATCTTCGACATCAACGATTTCGATGAAACCTTGATCGCGCCGTGGGAGTGGGACGTGAAGCGGCTGGCTGCAAGCTTCGTGCTGGCCGCCCGCTCGAACGGATTCAGCGACGACAACGCGCGCGATGCCGCACGGGCGTCCGTGACCAGCTACCGTGAGCAACTTGCGAAGTACGCGGAGATGCCGGTGCTCAACGCCTGGTATGCGGCCAACGACCTGGAGGCCATGATCGCCATGGGCGAGGACGGCGAGTTTCGCCGCTACATCGGCCGCAAGGTGCAAAAGGCGGCCGACGGTGCGTCGCGCGACAAGGAGTTCGCCAAGCTGACCTACCTGGCCGGCGCGCGCCCGCGCATCCGCGACGAACCGCCGCTGATCTTCCACGATGCGGCGCTGAACGATGACCAGATCCTCGCGCAGGCACGCGCCGACCTCGCCGACTATGCCGAGACCATGCCTCCCTGGCGGCGCGTGCTGCTCGACCGCTATGCGGTGACCGACGCGACGCTGAGGGTGGTCGGCGTCGGCAGCGTCGGAACGTACTGCGGCATCGCGCTCCTCATCAGCGGCAACGGCGACGCACTGTTCCTCCAGTTCAAGGAGGCGCGCGAGTCAGTTCTGGAGCGCTACGCGGGGCAATTGGCCTTCGCGCATGCCGGCCAACGGGTGGCGAAAGGCCAGTGCCTGATGCAGGCGGCCAGCGACATGTTCCTCGGCTGGTTCACCACCCGATCGGGACGCCAGTTCTACGTGCGCCAGTTGCGCGATGCCAAGGTCAAGCCCACGATCGAGTTGATGACGAGCGGGAATCTTACCGACTACGCCAAGGCACGCGGATGGTCGTTGGCCCGTGCGCGCGCGCGTTCCGGTGATGCCATGATGCTCGCGGGCTACCTGGGGAGCGGCGAGGCCTTCGACGAGGCCATCGCGCGCTTTTCGATGGCCTATGCGGACCAGACCGAGCGCGACCATGCAGCGCTGGTTCATGCGGTGCGCGCCGGGCGCGTCGAAGCGATGAGCGATCCCGCGCTCTAGCTTTCCGCCGCATCGGCCTCGGCCGCGATCCAGGCCTCGAAATCGAGCACCCGCCGGGGCACCGGCCGGTCCGCACGCCAGGCCATGAAGTACCCACCCTCGGTGGGCACGCGCAGGTCGAAAGGCGCCACCAGTCGGCCGCTCGCGAGGTCATCGCGCACGAAGGCCAGCAGCGCCACCATCACGCCCAGCTGCTCGCCAGCCGCCTGGTAGGCCATGGCCGCGTTCTCGAACTTCAGGCCGCGATTGCCGTCGATGCCGTGCGTCCCCGCGGCCGCCAGCCAGGTCGGCCAGTCCTGGGGCCGGTTCAGCGAGCACAGGAGCGCATGGTGCGCGAGGTCGGCCGGCTCCCGCAGCGGCGGGTCGCGCTGCAGCAGGCCCGGCGCGCAGACCGGCAGCAGCGTCTCGCGGAACAGCAGCCGGAAGCCGGCGCCGGTCGGCGGACGGGGCTCGGAATGGATGCTGACGTCGACGTCGTCACGATCGAAGTCGGCCGGCTTGTGCGAGGTCGTGATCTGGACGTCGATCTGCGGATGCAGCGCATGGAAGCGCGCCAGCCGCGGGATCAGCCAGCGGATCGCGAAGGTCGGCGGCACCTTGATCCGCAGCAGCCACTCGTCCGTGCGCTGCTGCAGCTGCCGCGTGCCATGCTCGATCTGGTCGAGCGCCACCCGCGTGCTGGCGAAGTAGGTCTGGCCCGCGGCAGTGAGCCGGATGCCGTGCCGTCCGCGATCGAACAGCTGCACCTCGAGCCAGCCTTCCAGCGTGGCGATGTGACGGCTGACCGCGCCCTGCGTGACGAAGAGCTCCTTCGCAGCGCGAGTGAAATTGCCGCAGCGCGCTGCCGCCTCGAAAGCGCGCAAGGCATTGAGAGGAGGCAGGCGACGCGTCATGGGTGTGAATTTTACTCATGCCTGGCATGCCTTTATTGTGATTGCTGCGCTGGGCATCCCTGCCTAGGATCTCACCCATACCTACAAAGGAGACACCCGATGATGAAGAAACTGCATGTCTGGCTGCTGAGCGCCGGCCTGCTCGGATGGCATGCCGCAGCGCCGGCACAGGACGCGGCGGCGTCCTATCCGAACCAGCCCATCAAGCTGATGGTTCCGTGGCCGGCGGGCGGCRGCGTGGACACCACGGCGCGGATCGTGTCGGATCTGCTGGGCCACCGTCTTGGCCAACCTTTCGTGATCGACAACCGGGGCGGCGCCGGCGGCAACATCGGCACCGAGCTGGCGGCACGCCAGAAGCCCGATGGCTACAACCTGCTGATGTCCTCGATCAGCCCCAATGCAGTCAACATCAGCCTCTACGGCAAGCTGGGCTTCGATCCGGTCAAGGATTTCGAGCCGATCATCTATGTGTCGGCCGTCCCGAACATCCTCGTAGTGCCCGCCAATTCGCCCTTCAAGACCGTCAAGGATGTGATCGACGCCGCGCGAGCCAACCCGGGCGCGCTCAACTACGCCTCGGGCGGGGTCGGCTCCTCGCAGCACCTGGCGGCGGTGCAGTTCGCGTCCGCGGCCAAGATCGACATCGTTCACGTGCCCTACAAAGGCACCTCACCGGCCGAAGCCGACGTGGCGGCGGGCCACGTCTCGCTGATGCTGGACACCACCACCTGCCTGCCCTTCATCGCCGGCGGCAAGATGCGCGCGCTGGCAGTCGCTTCCAAGACCCGCAACCCCGCCCTGCCCGATGTGCCCACCTTCGATGAAGTGGGGCTGCCCGGCGTGTACGCCTCGTCGTGGTATGGCCTGTCGGCGCCGGCCGGCACGCCGCGCGCCATCATCGACAAGCTCAACCACGAAGCCAATGCGGTGCTCAAGTCGCCCGAGCTGCAAAAGCGCATGCTCGCGTTCGGTGCCGAGGTCGGCGGCGGCACGCCCGAGGACTACGGCCGCTTCATGGCCAGCGAAACCAAGCGCTATGCCGAGATCGTCCGCATCTCCGGCGCCAAGCTCGACTGACCCTTGCTTCAACGCCCGATCACTTCCATGACACTCGCCACTGCTGCGCGC
>NZ_JBFUIU010000423.1:0-7875 GCF_056401695.1 Variovorax sp. P4_D9 | reverse complement strand
GCGCTCCACCGGCGCCCGCACTGGGACGGGCACCGCCGCCACCCGCACTGGGACGCGCTCCCCCGCCGCCACCCGTGCTCGCGCGGGCGCCTCCTCCAGCCGTACTTGGGCGCGCCCCGCCGCCGCCGGCGCCGCCATGGCTCTGCGCCATCGACTGGCGACTCGCATCGCCGCGACTCGCCTGCTGGCGGGCCTGCCCACCGGCATCGCCCGCGCCTCGCAAGGCGTTGTCGCCGCCGCTGGTCCGCGACAGCCCCTGGTCGGCGCCACCGCGCCCGCCTGGCCCGCCTCGGTCGCCCACTCCCCCGCGGTCTCCCGCTCTGGCGGTGTCACCGGCGCGGTCACCAGCGCGGTCACCGGCGCCTGCACCCGCTCGATCGCGACCGGCGCCTCCGGCCGCGGCCTGCGCACGATCCCGCGTCGCCGGATCGTTGCGAAGCTGGTCGCGGCCCTGGCCCGGGTCCATGCCCCGCTGCTGCAATTGGGATTGCGCCTGCTGGCGCTGGGCGTCGCGGGCCCCGCCTTGCGCCGCATCGCGGCCGCGGTAGTCGTTGCGCTGGTTGGCGCCGCCTACGTTCTTCCCGAACTGCTGTTGGCTCGCCGAATCCCGGTACGGCACGCCTCGGCGGTTGGCCGCGTTGTGCTGGAAGTTGTTCTGGCTGGCATTGAGCTGCCGGTTCGTGTTGACGCTGTTGTACCGATTCACGTTGACGTTCACGTTGCCGGCCCCCCAGTTGGCGTTGCCCCACAGCGCGGCCGTGGCGGCCACGCCGACGCCGAAGGCGATGCCCGTGGCCAGCGCTGCGCCGGGGTAGTAGTACGGCGCCGGCGGGTAGTAGTAGGGCGGGTACGACGGGTAGGGCCAGGCCCCGTAGACGACCGTCGGGTTGTAGGCCGGCACATACACCACCTCGGGATTCGCCGGCTCGATCTTGATGACGGTCTGCTGCGTCTGCGGCTCCTGCTCGACGATGACCTTCTGCTGCTCGGAGCTCTTCAGGTTGCCCGTCTTCTGCGCCTGGGTCCGCAGCCGCTGCGCCGAGTCGAGCACGTCCTTTGACGAGGCGAGGAAGGCGTCGCCGAGGTTCTGCACCCAGTCGGGCTGGTCGCCCATCATCTGAAGAACCTGCGGAAACGCCACCAGCGACTGTACGCTCGGGTCCCAGGGCTGGTTGGCCACCAGCTTCAGCGCCGCGTCCCCCTTCTGGTCCTTGTTTGCCTTCGACCATTTGGCGGCATCGGCGACGTCCGCGGGATAGGTCGCGGCCATCAGCACCTGCGACAGCAGCGAATCCGGGTACAGCGCGATCGGCGCCATCATCTGGTCGAGCTGCTCCCGGGAGAAGGTCTGCGCCTGCTGCGCACCCACCATCAGCGAGCACAAGGAGGTGGCGAGCACGAGGGTGCGAGCTATTCGGATGATCAGAGCGCGCATGGCGCCTCCTTTTCCAGAGGGCAGTGGTTCAATGGCGACCTCGTCTTCTTTCAGCTGGTTACGGGTAATCCTGAAGGCATGCACCTTCGTCGATGTGGTTTTCCAGCGCATAGCGCACCAGCTCGGCCGTACTCGCGACCTGCAGTTTTTCCTGGATGCGGGTCTTGTGCGTGCTCACGGTCTTCACCGACAGGTGGAGTGCGTCGCCGATGTCGGTCAGGCGCTGCCCGGCCGCGATGCGTCGCAGGACCTCGATCTCGCGGTCGGTCAGAAGCATGTGGCGCGGGGCTTCGGACATCCCGTTGAGCTGCTGCACCACTTGCTCGGCGAGGCTTGCGGTGACATAGGCGCCACCCGCCGCCACCCTGCGCACCGCATCGACCAGCTCCATCGCCGCGACATCCTTGGTGATGTAGCCGTTGGCGCCTGCCTTGAACGCCCGCAGCGCATATTGCTCCTCCGCGTGCATGCTCAGCACCAGCACGCGCACGGCCGCGAACTCGGCCTTGATGCGCCGGACCAGTTCCAGGCCGGTCATCCCCGGCATCGTCAGGTCGACCAGCGCGAGGTCGAACGCGCGCTCCCGCAGCAGTTCGATGGCCTGGAAGCCCGTGACCGCTTCGGTCAGTTCCCAGCCCTTGCCCAGGGGGTCGAGCACGCGCTTCAAGCCTTCGCGGACGATCGCATGGTCATCGACCAGCAGCATGCGGATCGGGGGCGCGCCTAGCCCTCGCGGCGCTTCGATGGGCGCCGCCCGATTGCTCGCATGAGTCCCGGATCCCTCTTCTTCTTGCATACCCAGTCCTGTTCGGCGGCAGCTTAGGGGGGCATCGTCACCGTTCTCTTGACGAATATCAAGCGGGGGATGGCAATGAGCGAGATCGGACCCGTGCAAACAGGTTGGCACCATCATGTCGTTAGGAATTTTCCTAACGCAACGTGGGATAACACCTAAGAGAAGGAAGAAATCGCCGATCAATCCCCAAGCTTCGGGCCTATTCTCAACCGGCGGCGCTCGGGCGCAAGCTCCATCCAGCCCCTGACATCCGGTCGTCGGCGCAATCTGGGAGCCTCCCGATGAACAACGTTTCGAAGCTCGACGTGCATTCGCGTGTCCCTGCCGATCGACTGCGGCTGGCCGGCGTCGAGCCATTCGAGCGCAGTGTCCTGCATGAGATGCTCGAACTCCTTGGCGTCGCCGCGGCCGAGTGCCAGCGGATGCCGGAGATTCATCTTGCCGTGCGCCGGCTGCGGGCTGGCCAATCGCTGTTCTTCGAGGGCGCCGCGCCAACGTCCATCTATGTCGTTTGCGCGGGAACCTTCAAGGCCTTCCATACCGCCGAAGACGGCTACGAGCAAGTCTTCGGATTCGCTCGCCGCGGCGACTTGCTGGGCTGCGACGCACTGTCCGGCGATCGCCATCGGATGGCCACGGTGGCGCTGGAGGACGCGAGCGTCTATGTCATCGCATTGCCCGACTTCGATGCGCTGGCGCAAAGCCTGCCGGCCTTCTATCGCGGAGTGATGCGCGCCGTCAGCAGCGCGATGACCGACCTGACCCAACTGGCCGACATGATGGCTGCCGTCGCGGCCGAGGTCCGGCTGGCGCGATTCCTAATGCATCTGTCGCAGCGGATGGCGGCCTGCGGGCAATCTGCAAGATGTCTTCGCCTGCTGATGACGCGCCGAGACATCGGAAGCTATCTGGGCGTCGCCCACGAAACGATCAGCCGTTCGTTCGCGGCATTGGCCGCCCTGCATCTGGTCAAGGTGGAGCAGCGCAAGGTGGAGATTCTCGACCTCGCCGCATTGCAGCGCTTCGCGCAGGGCACGCGGGCGACTGCCAAGTCGGATTTCAGCGCCTCGGTTCCCAGGACACGCGCCGGCGGCGCGATGGCGCTGGCGGCCTGACCGGGTCCGATCCCCTCACGGCTTCGGCCGTTCGACCCGTGCCGCCTGCGAGTGCGAAAGCTCGGCGATCCAGTCCCGCGCCTGTTGGAACTCGGTTGCCTTGTCGAAGTAGGCCAGCGCGCCGGCATCCAGGTGGGACTTGCGCATCGAAATCCAGTTGAACTGAGAAAAGACGACGACCTTGATGCCGGGTTGATGCTGCCGGACGTGCCGCAGCACGTCGATGCCCCGGTCCTGCCCGCGCAGCTTGACGTCCAGGACGATGAGGTCTGGCGGGTTGGCCGCGATCGATGCCAGGGCCGTTGCGACGTCCTCCGCACAGCCCACGATATCGACGTCCGGAGCGCCGGCCAGCAGCGCACCGAAGCTCTGCTGGATTGGCACGGAATCGTCGACCAACAGCACTTTCACCTCTACACCTCGTCCGCTTTGTCTTGTTGAAACGAATGCATGTTGCGCTGAATCGCGGTGCGCGAGATGCGCATGCTCAATGATTGCGTCGAAAGGACGAACTTCGTCGTTCGATCCGGAAGCAGCCGTCGAAGGCTTTCGAAAATAGGAGAATGTCCCGCGAATCGCCGCCGTGTCCACCTCGGGGGCGGAGCGGGCGCTCCAATCCAGGATCGCCGATTGGCGAGAGGTCCCATGGCTTCGTGGTTCGAGAACCTGTCGTTGCGCAGCCGAATCGTCCTGTTGACGGGAGGGCTCATGCTCGCGCTGGCCGTGCTCGTGGCGTCGGTCCTTGCCGCCGAGGCACACCGGGCACGGGATACCGCGCATGAGAAGGTCCGGATTCTGGCCGTCGGGTCGGCCGCCGACCTGCAACGCGTGCTCGACCGGTTCGCCTCGGTCCTAGAGCGGCTGTCCGACCGGCCCCTGGTCAAAGCCATGGATCCGCAGCGCTGCGACCCCCTCGTTTCGGAGTTCGTGCGGCTCATTCCCGTCGCCCTGGGGTATGCCGTGCGGGACGCAGGAGGGAGCATTCTTTGCGCTGCTGCGGCGGGTCCTTTCCCATTGCCGCCGGCTGCGGACGCAGCCAGCGTCGACCAGGTCGTTCCGGCCGGCGGGTTCGCGGCCAGCAGACTGTTCGTCGACGAGCGCACGGGGAAAAGCGTCGTGGCGCTGAGCTATCCCCTTCGCGACGAGCAGACATCGCGGACGGGCCAACTGGTGATGACCGTCGACCTGCTGGCGCTCAGCGATCACTTGCTCGGCTCGATCCCGAAGAGCGCGCTCATCACGGTCGTGGACCGGAACCGGACCCTTCTTCTTAGCTCGACGGATTCGGAGGCCTCCATCGGCTCGCGACCCTGGGACGGTGAGGCGGATCCGGTGGGCGGCGCGCGGGAAGGCGTGTTCGTCGCCACGGGGCGAGATGGCGTCCCGCGCCTGTTCGGCTTCGTAACCCTGCCGGGCGTGGACTGGCGGGTGGTCGCGAGTTTCCCGGAAGCCGATGTGCTCTCGGACTACGAGGCTGCCGTCCACCGAACTTTCGGCATCGGCCTGGGGCTCGGCGTCCTTGCGCTGGTGCTGGCGTGGCGCCTGAGCGAGGCCATCGCCAAGCCCATCTCGCACCTCAAGGAGACCGCGATGCGGATCGCGGCCGGCCAGGACACGGTCCGCGCCGATGTCGCCGGGCCGCCCGAGATTCGATCGGTGGCGCAGCAGATCAACGCGATGCTGGACGCCCGGACCCTCAGCGAGGCCCGCCTGCGCGGCATCTTCGAATCGGCCGTCGATACCATCCTGACGGTCAACGAGCACCAGATCATCGTCCAGGCCAACCCGGCGGCGACAAGGGTGTTCCATTGCCCGCTGGACGAACTGATCGGCGCGCCGCTAAACCGCCTGCTCCCCGAGCGGTACCGGGAGGTTCACGCGCGGCACGTGGACGCGTTCGGCGTCGACACGGTCACCGAGCGCCGGATGGGGCAGCGGCGGGATCTGGTCGGGCTTCGGGCCGATGGGGTGGAGTTCCCGATCGAAGGCGCGATCTCGCACCTGTCGATTGGCGGCCACCTTCTGTACACGGTGATCCTGCGCGATGTCAGCGAACGCAAGCTGGCCGAGGAAGAACTCCGGGCCGTCGCCTCGAAGCTGCAGGCGGCGCTGGCGAGCATGAGCGACGCGGTGGTCATCGCCGATACTGAGGGCCGGCTGGTGGAGTTCAACGACGCCTTCGCGTCGTTTCACCGCTTCGCGGACAAGTCCGATTGCCGAAGGACATTCGCGGAATACCCGGACATCCTCGAACTGCGCATGCCCAACGGCGATCCGGCGCCGCTGGCGCAATGGCCGGTCCACCGGGCACTGCGGGGGGAGGCGGCGACCAATGTCGAATACAGGCTGCGGCGCAAGGACAGCGGCGAGAAGTGGATCGGCAGCTACAGCTTTGCACCCATTCGATCGCAGGACGAAGCGATCGTCGGCGCCGTGGTGGCGAGCCGCGACGTCACGGTCATCAGGGAGGTGCAGCAGGATCTCGAGTCCTCCCATGTCGTGATGCAGCGGCTCATCGCGTCGCAGGATCGGGTCCAGGAAGAAGAACGCAAGCGCATCGCGCGTGAATTGCATGACGACCTGCAGCAGACGCTGGCCGCGATCCGCATGGACTTGCGCGTCATCGGCGAGCGTTTCGGCACCCGGGCGCCCGAGCTGCTCGCGCATGTCGCCGAGACCGACGACCTGGCCCAAAGGGCCATTGCGTCGACGCGTCGCATCGTCAACGACCTGCGCCCACCGATGCTGGAAGACCTCGGCCTGCTGCCGGCCCTCGAGATGCTGGTTGCCCAGTTCGGCCAGCAGACCCGGATCGCCTGCAAGCTCGACGCGCCGGAAGAAGTGTCCGATGCCTTGATGGCAACGCCGGCCATCGCGCTCTGCCTGTACCGCATCGTGCAGGAGGCGCTCAACAATGTCGCCAAGCATTCCCATGCCAGCGAGGTGCAGATCCGCCTGGCCTTGGCGCCGTCGTCATCGGTCTCGGTTCGCGTCAGCGACAACGGCCAGGGCATGGGCGCGGCGGACCGGCGAAAGCCCGATGCCTTCGGGATCCTCGGCATCCACGAACGGGTACGCGCGCACGGCGGCATCATGGAGATCGAAGGCGTTTCCGGGGCAGGCACGGTGCTGGACGTGCGGATTCCGCTGGTCGGCGCAGCGGAGGCCGGGGCCGAAGCGATGCGAGCGCCGGGGCGTGCGGGCGAAGACCCGCGGCATGAGGGCCCGGAGGACGACGAAGCGCTGCCGAGGCTGTTGAGCCGCGCGACCCACAAGGCCCTGCAGGACGTGATCGACGCGCTGGCGGGGATCGTGGCGGTGGTCGACCGGCACGGCGTGATTCGATTCGTCAATCGCGCATGGAGTGAATTCGCCGAACGCAATGGCAATCCCGGCGCCGACGCGATCGGCCCGGGCGTGAACTATCTCGAGGTCTGCCGCCGCAGTGCCAACTCCGACGAATTGGCGCTGCACATTCTCCAGGGGCTCGACGAGGTGATCCACGGCACCCGAAAGGTCTTCACCTGCGAGTACCCCTGCCATTCACCGCACGAGATGCGGTGGTTCCAGATGCACGCTACGCCGATGGCCACCGGGGACGTCATGGTGGCGCACTTCCTGGTCAGCCGGGAGAGCCACGTTCACCTGGTCATCGGATCGGATGGCGCACGCGTGCCCCCGCTGCGATGGTCGCAGGGGCCGCATTGAGGGTCACGAGACGACGCGGGGGCTGACGCTTTTCGCCAATCGAGGCGACCGGTGCTGCCATTGCGGCAGCAGCCCACGCACTCTAGATTGCGCTGCTCATGACCACTTCAACTCAATCCCTGGCCAACGCAGCTTCCGGCGCCCCGCTCGCAGGCGTGCGCGTGCTCGACCTGACCCGGCTGCTGCCCGGGCCACTCGGCGCCGTGCACCTGGCCGACCTCGGCGCCGACGTCGTCAAGATCGAGGACACCGGCGCCGGCGACTACGCGAACGCCGCGGTGCGTGCGCTCGTCAACCGCAACAAGCGCGCGATCCGCATCGACCTCAAGCAGGCCGACGGCGTCGCCACGCTGCTTCGCCTGTGCCGCGAGGCCGACGTGCTGGTCGAGAGCTTCCGGCCCGGCGTGATGCAGCGCCTGGGCGTCGGCTATGAGGCGGTAGCGGCCGTCAACCCGCGCATCGTCTACTGCAGCATCAGCGGCTTCGGCCAGACCGGACCGCTGCGCGACATGCCGGGGCACGACCTGAACTACGCCGCCCTCGCCGGCGTGGCCGACCAGATCGGCAACGCCGCCGGCCCGGCGCTGTCGAACCTGCCGGTGGCCGACCTGATGGGCGGCACCCTGACGGCGGTGGCGGGCATTCTTGCCGCGCTCTTCGATGCCGCGCGCAGCGGCCGCGGACGCCATGTCGACATCGCGATGGCCGATGGCGTGCTGGCCCACGCGGTGCTGCCACTGGCCGGCCTGCACCAGCACGGCCAGGTGCCGCTGGCCGGCCAGGGCCCGTTGACCGGTGGGCTCGCCTGCTACGGCTTCTAC
>NZ_JBFUIU010000422.1:0-7908 GCF_056401695.1 Variovorax sp. P4_D9 | reverse complement strand
CCGCTTGAGCTTCATGCACGCCGTGCGCGTGATCAAGCGAAAAATGCCGCAAGCAGCGGCCGTTCCCCCCTGAGCGCATCGGAAGTTGGCGCGACGCGCTGCTCGCCGAGATCGGCCGCGGCCGCTGCGTGAGCAGCCGCGGCCGCCACAACCCGCGAGGGGTCAAGCGCAAGATGAGCAACTTCAAAGTGCGCCGTCGCGGCGCCGAGCTCCACCGCAGACATGAGCCGACGCCGGCGTTGCGCGTGCTACGTATCTGAACAGTATTGGGCCTAGGGGGGCCTAGGGGCGAGGCCAGCGCGTGCCGCCGGCGGATGGGCGGCGGGCGAAGAACCAACGCCGCTTGCGCGTGAGCCCGCGGGCGGCCGCGGCCTGCCGCTCGCCAAAGGCGAGCCATTCCACCTCCAGCGTCTCGGCCAGGGCCGCAAGACTGGCCTGCTTGTATTCCCAGACACCGGCGACCACGAAATGGCCCATGCGCTGGGTGTCGGGCTTCGGCGTGATCAGGACGCGACTTGCCCCGATCGCCTGCAGCACGGCGGAGCGCTCGGCCGCGAGGCGGAACCCTTCCGCGTAGCCCTCGATGTCGCGCGCGAGCGAGATCTGGATCAGCGTCACGCTCGAGAAGTGCTTGGCGACGAAGGCCACAAGCTCGGGCACGAGAACCCGGCCGATCTTCAGCTTGTGGAGTCGCCGGCTGCCTTCGGTGTCGGTCGGCGTGAAGTGCTCGATGCGCAATTCGGTGCCGCCTCGGCTCACCGGCACTGGATCGAGGGTGCCGATGTGCGTTTCGCCGTAGTGCGCGAGGATCGGCTCGCCCAGCACGCACGGCGTCAGGTCCGGGCCCGTGAAGCGAAAACTGTGGATGCTCATGCCCGATTGTTGGGCCGGTGGTGGTGTTCGAATCGATCGAACAGCGCCGGTTTGTGCCGTCAGTTTGCCGTCGTGCCTGCGGACCCGGCTGACCCGGGTTCAGCCGGATTCAGCCGAGCTCGAAGGCCTGCCGGAAAGCCGCGCAGAACGCCGGCGTGCCGCTGACCGACAGGCTGACCGTATGCCGAGGCGCGCCGGGCGGTCCTGCCTGCACCCGAAGCCGACCCGCGGACGGGTCGAATTCGATCGTCTCGGGCAGGCTGATTTCCTGCACGCCTTGCAGGTCGTAGTCCCAGTCGCCGCCATCGCCCACGGCCGCCCCGGGTTCGCCGAAGCCGGCGTGCGCCCAGGCCAGCACTTGCACGATCTCGGCGTGGACCGCCGCGACCTGCTGCGCGCCGGTGCTCGCCATCGCATCGAAGACGCCGATCCCTTCGGTGTCCTCGCTGTAGTCGAAATCCAGGTAGTCCAATGTCATGCGTGCCCCGCGGGTTTCAAGCGCTGATCATCCACGATCCGGCACGCGCTGAAGTAGACTCGCGCTTGCGAATCCGAATTTAAATTCAAACTCCAGCCCCCTCGGCAATCCCTCCCAGAGCATGCCTGCGTCCGCCCAGAAGAAGTCGCCCGCGCCTGCCTCGCGTTCGCCGCGCCCCGATGGCGACGCCACGCGCGCGCTGTTGCTCGAGACCGCCGGAAAGGTGTTCGCCGAGCGCGGCTTCGCCGACGGCACCAGCAAGGAGATCTGCGAGCGGGCAGGCACGCCGATGGCCTCGGTCAACTACCACTTCGGCAGCCGCGACGCGCTGTACGAGGCCGTGCTGATCGAGGCCCATCGCCAGATCATGGCGCTGGACGATTTGCTGGCCCTGACCCAGGGGCCGGGCGACCCGAGGAAGCACCTGCGCGCGGTGCTGGCGCACCTGATCGGCCTGTCGGCGCGCGGCGCCGCGCCGTGGGGCTTCCGGGTCATGCTGCGCGAGGTGATGACGCCCTCGGCTGCAGTGCCGGCGATGATCGAGCAGGCGATCCGGCCCAAGTCCAGGGTGCTGCTGGGGCTCGTGGGGGAGGTCCTGGGCCTGCCGCCGGAGCATCCGGCGACGCAGCGCGGACTGATGTTCGCGGTGCTGCCCTGCCTGGTGATGCTAGTAGCGCCCAAGGAGGTTCCGGCCCGGCTGCTGCCGGCGCTGGCCCACGGCGAGGGCCTGGCCGACGAATTCATCCGCTACGCGCTGGCGGGGCTCGACGCGATGGCGAAGGCGCATCGTGCGGAGCGGCCGCCGGGCCCGAAGCTTGCGCGAGCAGCCACTCGCGAAAGAACCTGAGCGCCGGCCGTTCGTCTTGCGCCGCCGGCGCCACCAGGAAGTAGCTGCGCTCGCCGCGCAGCGGCCGGTCGCAGGCCACCACCAGTTCGCCGCTCGCCAGTTCGGACTCGATCAGCATGCGCGGCATCAGGGCCACCCCCAGCCCATGGGCCGCGGCGGTCGCAAGCATCGAGAACAACTCGTAGCGCGGACCGCTGTGTGCCCGCGGCGCGTCGACCTGCTGGGCATCGAACCACTGGCGCCAGCCATCGGGGCGGGTGCTCTGCTGCAGTAGCGGCAGGCGCGCCACCGCGGCCGGCGAGAGTTGCCCGCGCGGCGCGATCAGGGCCGGGCTGCAGACCGGCAGCACGTCCTCGTTGAACAGCACGGTCGAGCGTGTGCCGGCCCAGTTGGCTGCTTGCGCCGGCGTCCCGGTGTAGAGCGCAGCGTCGAAGGGCGTCTCGTGGAACAGGAAGGGGCGGGTGCGGGTGTCGATGTGCACCGTGATGTCGGGATGGCGGGCCGCGAAATCCGGCAGCCGCGGGATCAGCCAGCGGGTCGCGAAGGTCGGCACCGCCGCCAGGTGCAGCGAGCCGCCCAGGCCCTGCCGGGCCATGGCGTCGAGCGTGTCGCGCTCCATGGTGTCGAGTTGGCGCGCGATCTGGCGGGCGTAGTCGGCGCCGGCCGGCGTGAGCGCCACGCCGTGCCGCGTGCGGCGGAACAGCGCCATGCCCAGGAAGTCCTCGAGCGCGGTGATCTGGCGCGACACCGCGCTCTGGGTCAGGGCCAGTTCCTGCGCGGCGCGCGTGTAGCTCTCGTGGCGGGCTGCGGCCTCGAAACAGATCAGGGCCTGGGTGGACGGTATCTTCCGGCGCATGGTATGCGGTGGCTACATAGTTGAAGAACAGCTTGCGCCAGTGGCAGGCTCAGGACGGATTGTGCCCAGAAGTGCGCCGAGCGCATAACTGGGTGTGGAATCGTCGTTTGCGCTCCCTTCCCCCGACGCTTACGATCGGGGCCGACCTCAGCACTTATCTACGGAGACCACACATGGCCAAGCACGCCGCATTCCAATGGGACGACCCTCTTCTGCTCGACCAGCAGCTCACCGACGACGAGCGCATGGTGCGCGACGCCGCCAACGCCTACTGCCAGGAGCGCCTCGCTCCGCGCGTCATCGAAGGCTTCCGCTCGGGCGAGACCGATCCGGCGATCTTCCGCGAGATGGGCGCCCTGGGCCTGCTGGGCCCGACGATCCCCGAGCAGTACGGCGGCCCCGGCCTCAACTACGTCTGCTACGGCCTGATCGCCCGTGAAGTCGAGCGCGTCGACTCCGGCTACCGCTCGATGGCCAGCGTGCAAAGCTCGCTGGTGATGGTGCCGATCAACGAATTCGGCACCGAAGCGCAAAAGCAGAAGTACCTGCCCAAGCTCGCCACCGGCGAATGGATCGGCTGCTTCGGCCTGACCGAGCCCGACCACGGCTCCGACCCCGGCAGCATGGTCACGCGCGCCAAGAAGGTGCCGGGCGGCTATTCGCTCAGCGGCGCCAAGATGTGGATCAGCAACAGCCCGATCGCCGACGTCTTCGTGGTCTGGGCCAAGGAAGTCAGCGAGAGCGGAACGGTCGGCCCGATCCGCGGCTTCGTGCTCGAGAAGGGCGCGAAGGGCCTGAGCGCCCCGGCGATCCACGGCAAGGTCGGCCTGCGCGCCTCGATCACCGGCGAGATCGTGATGGACAACGTGTTCTGCCCCGAAGAAAACGCCTTCCCCGAAGTGCAGGGCCTGAAGGGCCCGTTCACCTGCCTCAACAGCGCCCGCTACGGCATCTCTTGGGGTGCGCTCGGCGCCGCCGAAGACTGCTGGCACCGCGCCCGCCAGTACACGCTCGACCGCAAGCAGTTCGGCCGCCCGCTCGCGGCCAACCAGCTGATCCAGAAGAAGCTGGCCGACATGCAGACCGAGATCACGCTGGGCCTGCAGGGCTGCCTGCGCCTGGGCCGCATGAAGGACGAAGGCACGGCCTCGGTCGAAGTCACCTCGCTCTTGAAGCGCAATTCGTGCGGCAAGGCGCTCGACATCGCCCGCCTGGCGCGCGACATGATGGGCGGCAACGGCATCAGCGACGAGTTCGGCGTGGCGCGGCACCTGGTGAACCTCGAAGTGGTCAACACCTACGAAGGCACGCACGACATCCATGCGCTGATCCTGGGCCGGGCGCAAACGGGCATCGCCGCCTTCGCGAACTGATGACAGCCCCCGCCGCCACGCAAGGTGCCCTCTCGGGCCTCAAGGTGCTCGACCTGTCCCGCGTGCTCGCGGGCCCGTGGTGCACCCAGATCCTTGCCGACCTGGGGGCCGATGTGGTCAAGATCGAGCGGCCCGGCGTCGGCGACGACACGCGCAGCTGGGGGCCGCCCTTCCTCAAGGACGCGAACGGCCACGACACCAACCAGGCGACCTACTTCACAGCCTGCAACCGCAACAAGCGCTCGGTCACGATCGACATGGCCACGCCCGATGGCCAGGCGTTGCTCAAGCGCATGGCGACCGAGAGCGACATCCTGGTCGAGAACTTCAAGACCGGTGGCCTCAGGCAGTACGGCCTCGACCACGAGAGCCTGCGCGCTGCCAATCCGCGCCTCATCTACTGCAGCGTGACCGGCTTCGGCCACGACGGCCCGCATGCCATGCGCGCCGGCTACGACCTGATGATCCAGGCCACCACCGGCATGATGAGCATCACCGGCCGTCCCGACGACGTGCCCGGCGGCGGCCCGCTGCGGGTCGGCGTGGCGCTGACCGATCTCTTCACCGGCGTCTATGCCAGCACAGCGATCCTGGCTGCGCTCGAAGTGCGCCATCGCACGGGCCAGGGCCAGCACATCGACATGGCGCTGCTCGACGTCGGCATGGCGATCCTGGCCAATCAGGCCAGCGCCTTCCTCAACACCGGCGTGGCGCCGCAACGCCAGGGCAACAGCCATCCGAGCCTCGCGCCCTACCAGGACTTCCGCACGGCAGACGGCGCGATGCTGCTGGCGATCGGCAACAACGGCCAGTTCACGCGCTTCTGCGAAGCCGCCGGCCATCCGGAGTGGGCCACCGACCCGCGCTTCGCCACCAACACGCTGCGCGTCAAGTACCGCGAGGTGCTGATCCCGCAGATGGAGGTCGTCACGCGCACCCGCAGCACGGCCGAATGGATCGCGCTGCTCGAGGACAAGGCCGTGCCCTGCGGCCCGATCAACGACATTGCCCAGGCCTTCGAGGACGACCAGGTCAAGGCGCGCGGTTTGGCCGTGACCCTGCCGCGCGATGCTGGCGACGGCATCGACAAGATCGTGGGCGTGGCCAGCCCGCTGCGGCTGTCGTCCACGCCGCCGGTCCTGCGCCATGCGCCGCCGGCCCTGGGCCAGCACACCGACGAGGTGCTGGCCGAGTTCGGCATCGACGCCGCACGGCGTGCGGCGCTGCGAGAGGCAGGCGTGCTTTGACCGAACCGGGCGCTTCCACCGCCAAGCGCTCGACGCGCGCGGCGGCCGCGCCCGCGCCCGACACACTGACACCGGCCGACCGCTACCAGGAGTTGTTCGTCGCGGTCCAGTCGGGCCGCGTCTTCGCCGACAGCAAGAGCTTCGTCGACTGCGCGCCGCGCGCCGACCCGGACGCCATCCTGGCGGCCTACCGGGTGYAGCGCGGCCAGCCGGGCTTCGATCTCGCGGATTTCGTGCGGGCGAACTTCGAGCTGTCCGAGCCGGCGCCCAGCGACTACGTCTCGGTATCCGGACAGCCGATCGCGGCCCACATCGACGATCTGTGGCCGGTGCTGACGCGGCATCCCCGATCGCATCCGCCGCTCTGCTCGCTGCTGCAGTTGCCGCATCCCTACCTAGTGCCGGGTGGGCGCTTTCGCGAGCTCTATTACTGGGATTCCTATTTCACCCTGCTGGGCCTGGCGGCCGAGGCCCACCGACCGCTGGTGCGCGGCATGGTCGAAAACTTCGCTTACCTCATCGATACCTACGGCCATGTGCCGAACGGCACGCGCAGCTACTACCTGGGCCGCTCGCAGCCGCCGGTGTTCGCGCTGATGGTCGAGCTCGCGCAAGCGTTCGGCGCGGTCGACGCCATCGACTTCCTGCCGCAACTGCGGCGCGAGCATGCCTGGTGGATGGCGGGCAGCGAAGGCCTGGCGCCGGGCGCGAAGCGGCATGTAGTGCGGCTGCCCGACGGTGCGCTTCTCAATCGCTACTGGGACGCGCGCGACACGCCGCGCGAGGAGTCTTGGATCGAGGACGTGGCGACCGCGCAGGCCTGCAAGGGCGACCCGGCCGAGATCTACCGCGAGATCCGCGCGGCCTGCGAGTCGGGTTGGGACTTCAGCACCCGCTGGATGCGCGATCCGCCGCCGCCGCCCGCGTCCCCGCGCTGCGCCCATGTGCGCGCCGCCACCGCACCATCGCTCGCGACACTCTGCACCACGGACATCCTGCCGGTGGACCTCAATGCCTTCCTGCACAAGCTCGAATGCATGCTCGCGGCGTTGAGCGGCCAGGTCGGCGACGCCGCCGCCGCGCAGGACTATGCGCAGCGGGCCGAGGCGCGACAGGCTGCGATCCGCGCGCTGTTCTGGGATCCGCAGCAGGGCGCCTTCTTCGATCACGACTGGCGCCTGGGAGCGCGCCGCAGCTGCCTGACCGCGGCCAGCGTCGCGCCCTTGTTCGTCGGCGTCGCGACACCAGACCAGGCCCAGGCATTGGCCCAGACCCTGTCGCTGCGCATGCTCGCGCACGGGGGCCTCGCGACCACCGAGTGCGGGAGCGACCAGCAATGGGACCGGCCCAACGGCTGGGCGGCGTTGCAGTGGATGGCGGTGCGCGGGCTGGCCGACTATGGCCACGAGGCGCTGTCGCGCACCATCGCCAGGCGCTGGCTGGCCACCGTCGCGGCGCTCTACGAGCGCGAGGGCAAGCTGGTCGAGAAGTACGCGCTGCGTCGGGTCGAACAGGACGACACGCAAGGCGGCGCCGGCGGCGAATATCCGCTGCAGGACGGCTTCGGCTGGACCAATGGCGTCACCGCCGCGCTGCTGGCCGAGCATCCACTGCACACGGCGCACGGCTGCGTCGCGCATGCGGCGACGCCGCAGCATCGCTGAGCGGTACCAGCAGCCCCGGGATCTGGCTGCGCCCGACACCCAGGTCGCTCAGTTCGCGATCGCTCATCGCGGTCAGCAGCCGATGGTCGCGGCGGCAACGGCCCAGCTCGCGGATCGCCTCGAACAGGCGGGCAGCGAAGGGGGGCTTTCTCGATGGCATGAAGTGGCTCCTTGAACGGAACGCCATCTTGCAAGCCCGCGTGCTATTGTGGAAGTTGAGAATCCTGGCAATTCCAATCAGCTTTCCTGATGAGACAACTCAACCTCGACCAATTGCGCACCCTGGTGTCGATCGCCGACCTCGGCAGCTTCTCGGCCGCGGCCCGGGCCTTGCATCTCGCGCAGCCGACGGTCAGCCTGCACATCAGCGAACTCGAATCGCGGCTCGGCGCCAGGCTGGTGCTGCGCGGCAGCCGGCGGATCACGCCGACGGCGGCCGGCGCCGCGCTGGTCGAGCGCGCCCGTCAACTGCTGCGCGATGCCGACGAGGCGGTCGATGCCGTGCGGCGGCAGGCCGAGGGGCGGGTCGGCCGGGTGCGCCTGGGCACCTCGACCGGGGCACCTCGACCG